>DASXGY010000061.1:0-3972 GCA_036488835.1 Acidobacteriaceae bacterium | reverse complement strand
TCGGTCTACGACCTGCAGGCGATGGACGCGCCGCCGGGCGAGGATGCGGTGCAGTTTTTCTGCGGCGTGGCTGCCAACGATCTCCACGTGATCTTCAACATTCCGCGTTTACCCGCCGGGCATTTCGCCTTCGCCATCGTAGAAGCTACGGGGATCAAGAATCCGCAGCGCCTCTCAATGCTTCTGGAAACGAGCGGGCCTGAGAATGCGGCAAATTGGCAGCTCGCGGGATTTTTTCCGCGCCCGCTCATGAGTGCAGGACACGACGGCGTCTGGTATTGGGAGAAGGCGCGTGACTTTCACAAGGCCGGCCAGCCGTGGAACGCGTACTTCTACTACGAAACCGCTATCTATCTTTTGCTTCCAGCAGATTTTGTGGATAGCAATAATTTTGACAAGCTGATCCAGGAGACACGCGCGGCTACGCCCGTGGGATTGCCCGGCGCGCAGCCGATGTCCGTCAATGTTGCCGGCACCCCGGTGAATATCACCAATATTCGTACCGACAGCACCTTCGGCGGATTCGATCTGGTGATCCGCTACGAGACTGCGGACGTCAGCGATCCAGCCGCAGCCAGAACCCGGACCGTCGCGCTGATGAAGACGCTGCTGTCGCTTCATCCGGAATGGAAGGAAGCATTTCACGGGATGTGGGTCTTTGCCAACGCACCCAACCAGCCGCCGTTTTCCCTGGAGTTGGCGATGTCGGCGATTGCAGCTCAGCCCTAGGCCGCCCTGGAGGTGCCATTGACGTCCGTGGAGAGGAGAGCGACGCTAGCGAGCGGTACCCTTCCGTGCGCAGGCTCTGGCGGGGAAGCTGGCCGCGGGGCGTTGGATCGAAAGGCCCGCGCCAAGTATCGTACATGTCAGAGAGTGAGCGCCTTCAGGCAGTCGAATTGGTCTATATTTCCGCACTTATGCCCGCAATCGTAGCTTCAAGATCGCGCACGTTCCGCTGGATGCTTCCGGCCGCTCTGGTGTTTACCTGCGCCGGACTACCGGCATCCAGCCAAACGGCGCCAGCACAACAACCGGCAGCAGCCGCGCCGACGCGTGACCTGACGCTGCCCCAGGCACAGCCAAGCCTGACTGTCGACCAGGATCCGGTTCTCTCTCCCGATCTGGAGCAGAAAGCACCGGTAGCGGAAAAGACGCCCGCGCTCCCCTCGGGGCCAGCCGGCACGCAGTCCGGTGAAAGGGCTCTGACGAAGGAAGGCAACGGGTTCGTTTTGCGCGCGGACGTCGATGAGGTGCTGCTACCCTGCACAGTTGTGGATGACAAGGGGCGGCTCGTCACGGATCTGGATCGCGGCAACTTTCAGGTCTGGGAGGACAATGTTCCCCAAACCATCGCATCCTTCCAGCATCGCGACGTTCCGGTGTCGCTGGGCATTCTCGTCGACAACTCGGGTTCGATGCGCGATAAGCGCGCGGCCGTCAACGACGCCACTTTGCATCTAGTGAGAGTGTCCAACTCATCGGATGCGGCGTTCGTGGTGAACTTTTCCGACCGCGCCATCCTGGATCAGGGCTTTACCTCAGACATCAACTTATTGGAGAAGGGCCTCTCCCATATCGATTCCAAAGGCGGCACTGCGTTGTACGACGCCATCGTTGCGTCGGCAAATGAGATGGCCAGGCATGCAACGCAGCAGAAGCAGGTGCTGCTCATCATCACGGACGGCGAAGACAACGCATCACGATTGACCTTGCAACAGGCGATCCGCCGGGTGCAGGCGCTAGATGGCCCGGTAGTGTATTCGATTGGGCTGCTATATGAGGATCTCAGCAAGGAAGAAGCCGCTGCCGCGAGAAAAGATCTGGAGACGTTGTCGCTGGAGACGGGCGGCGTTGCCTACTTTCCTCGTTCCTTGCAAGACGTCGACGATATCGCAGTGCAGGTCGCTCGCGATATTCGAAATCAGTACACCATCGGCTATCATTCGACCAAGTCGGCGAGCCTGGGCGGATACCGGACAGTGCGCGTCGAGGCAAAGGCACCGAAACGCGGAATCATGACGGTGAGAACGCGCAAGGGATACTTCCCCAAGCAACAGCAGCAACCGCAAACGGCGAGAGTGGCGCAGTAGCGCAGATGGAACGCTGACGGCGCCGGCAAGTTGCTGCGATCGATTGGCACAAAGCCTCAGAGCGCAGGCGACGCTTTTGCGGCCTTCCCGGCCATTCCGTGTGAGCCTGCTACCAGATACCTTTGTCGCTGCCCGTGATTTTTTGGCCAACAAAGGCTGCGGTGGCGAGCCAGGGCAACAGGCCGAGCCGGGCACTGTTGTTCAGATCGCCTTGGCGCAGCAACCCTGTGAGCTGCGATCCATACAGGCCGGCGGATTGGGGCATAATCGGCACGCGCAGGAAGCTGCGTGCGTAGTACGCCTGGTCGCCGCCGAAGCGGGCAGTATCGGTGACAAACTTCGGAAGAGCGAGACCCGCGCCACGATACTGCTTCACGTAGTCGGATACGATCACGAGATATGTAGCTGTTCCTTCCCATATCCCGGCGGCGCTGGCCGAGGCCCGCAGATCTTCATAGTCGATGACACCCGATTCGATGAGTTCCCCGGAGTCGACGATGTCGCAGAGCCGGAAGTAGAAGTGCCGGTACATGCGTTGCAGGGTTGAAATCATCAGGCGATCCGATATGGATGTCACCCGGAACGGAAGGCCGTCAATCTGCAACGGCCGGGCACGCCCGATCAGCCGCGAGGCGATGGTGGTCTGCTCCCCGGTCTGGCCCAGCCGGCCGACGTGAATCTCGACCGCCTCCGGCAGCCCCGGTATGTCGAAGTTCCACTTGCGCGCCAGGCGATCTCCCCAGCTTCGCGCTGCCGTCTGCGCCTGAAAGCGCCTCCGCATCAGTTCAAGCACCTGCTCCGGCCTGGCGCTTGTATACAGGTCCAGATCGCTGCCCAGGTCAGGCCAGTGGTCAAGCGACTTGATCACCGCCATTTCGAGCTTTTCCTCGTCGAAGGCTTTGCAGATGTTGTGGAGGACGGGGACGGCGGTGCTGATACGCGCGCGCTCCGTCTCGATGGCGGCAATCGCCCACTCGGCACGCATCGTGTCCCCAGCATCGCGAACCATCTTCAGGAAGACTTCCAGCCCGCGTACTATGACGTGATTCAGGTTCGCCAGATTCACTAAGTCATCAAAGTCTTCCCGGCTGATGGTCGTCATCTCCGCGTGGAGTTGGGCAGATTGAGCCTCATCGTTGCTGGGAAATAGCAGACGGGAGAGCCGGGTCATGGACTTTTGTGAAGGGTGCTTGGTGGTTTCGCTCGACAAGATGGAATTTCCCCTTAATTGATTGTAGTGCGGGGGGGAGTTACAGGCACAGAGGTCGGGGGCGCCGCTGTGGGACCATTCGGCGAGGGAGCGGCCGAAGGCGGCGGAGTCGTATTGTCTACCGGAGTGCCATCGCGGCGTTCCAGTTCGACATTGCCGGGTTCTGCGTGCCTCGCTTGTTTATATCGATCCAGCTCTCCGCCTACTTTTTGATCGCTATCGGCGGCAATCACGTCCAGATGTTCGCCTTCGGCTGCACTCGTCGTCGCCAGTCCTACCCGGGCCTTGGCGTCCCCGGCCTGTTGCGCCTTCATGTAGAAAAACTTCGCCGTCTCAAGGTCGCCGTCCCGCTCCGAAACATAGCCCAGATTATTGAGTGAAAACGCACTGTTCGGGTTGAGCGAATATGCCTTGAGAAAATCGCGCCTTGCGGACTGCCAGTCATTCCGGTTTGTTGCGGACACGCCTCGGACGTTCAGCAGAGCGGCCTGTGCTTCCGCGCTATCCGCATTCTTCAATTGCGCTTGCAACTTCCGTGCGCTCTCTGCGGCCATTTCGCTGATCGGTTTCCCTCTCCAGGAACGATCCAGCGTGACGACGACCGGCTCAGAAGAACGCAACTCGGCTGCTTCGTCAAAGTACTTCAGCGCATCGTCGTAGTTCCCTGCCGAC
>DASXGY010000028.1:0-1716 GCA_036488835.1 Acidobacteriaceae bacterium | reverse complement strand
TTCGCAGATCGACGGCGCGATGGAAGAGGGCACGCCGCACATTCCGCCGGGTGGCGAGGCGCGTTACACATTCACGCCGCGACCCCGTGGCACGCGCTGGTATCACACCCATGTGCGGGCCGGGAACGATCTGAGCCGCGGTCTCTACGGCGGCCTCTTCGGATTCCTCATCATTGACGCGCGCGATGATCCCGGTCGTTACGATCAGGAGGCCTTCCTCACGCTGCATGACCTGGGCGGCCAGTTGCTGGCAAGCGACGACGGCTCCATGAACCCGAGCTACGACGTCTCCATCATCAACGGACGCGTGATGGGCTACGGTGAGCCGTTGCGCGTGCGCGCAGGGCAGCGCCTGCTGCTCCGCATCCTGAACACCAGCCCCACTGAGGTGCACTGGCTCGCGTTCGCCGGGCACCAGATGCAGGTGATCGCGCTCGATGGCAACACCGTGCCGCAATCGAAGCGCGTGTCCATGCTGCGCCTTGCACCCGCCGAGCGCGCCGATGTGATCGTCGAGCTGAATAACCCCGGGGTTTGGATACTGGGCGAAGTGCGCAAGCATGTGCAGGCTGCCGGCATGGGCATCGTCGTCGAATACGCTGGCCGCACCGGCAAACCGCAGTGGCAGCAGCCACAGCAACTCCTCTGGGACTACGCGCAATTCGCACAGGCCGCTTCCTCCGAAGCAGTGCCGCATGCAACCGAGATCCCACTCGTCTTCACGCCGAAATTTGCCGGCCACGGGGCGCTGGACCACTGGGCCATCAACGGCAAGTCATTCCCCGATACCGACAGCCCGGCGTTCACTGCAGGCCAGCGCTATCGCTTGATCTTCCGCAATCGCAGCACCTCAGACGATCATCCGGTCCACCTGCATCGCCACAGCTTTGAGGTGGTGCGCATTGCAAACGGCCCGCGCCTGCGCGGGCTCATCAAGGACACGGTGCTCGTCGCTGCCGGTACCGATGTGGAAGTCGAGCTGACAGCCAACAATCCCGGCCTCACGCTCTTCCACTGTCACCAGCAAGCCCACATGGATATGGGGTTCATGATGCTCTTTCACTATGCCTGATTTCGTAACGATGCGTTGGCGTTTCCCCGCATGCGCCGCTCTGTTGCTCATCCTCCTCTGTGCAATATCACTGCGTGCGCACGCACAAGGCAACTACGAGATCCAGGTCTATGGTGCGGCCACGGTTCCGCCGCACACCACCATGTTGGAGCTGCACTCCAACTACACGGTGCATGGCCAGCGCTACGACATCGGCGGTGTGTATCCCACCAATCATCAGGAACACGAGACCATCGAGATCACCACCGGCATCACTGACTGGGCTGAGGTGGGCTGGTATATCTTCACCAGCGAGCAGAACGGGCATGGCGTGCAGTGGGTGGGCGACCATATCCGCCCGCGGGTGCGCGTGCCGGACTCGTGGCACTGGCCTGTCGGCGTAAGCCTCTCCACGGAGGTCGGCTATCAGCGCGCAGTCTACTCGCCCGACACGTGGACGTGGGAGATTCGGCCGATCGTGGACAAGGCGATAGGCCGCTGGTATTTCGCAGTCAATCCGGCGTTGGAGCGAACGTGGCATGGTCCGGATGTCGCTGAGGGCCTCGGTTTCTCTCCCGGCGCCAAGATCAGCTATGACTTCAACAACGTAGTCAGCGCCGGTGTCGAGTACTACGCGGACTACGGACGGCTCGGCAGCTTCTACA
>DASXGY010000465.1:0-3314 GCA_036488835.1 Acidobacteriaceae bacterium | reverse complement strand
GGCGCCGAGGTGCTGGCGACCTATACGACGGCGATGCACGCAGGCAAGGCTGCCATTACCTCCCATAACTTCGGCAAGGGAAAGGCGGTGTACCTGGGCGCGCACCTGGAAGCCACCGACCTGGCGCGGGTGCTCTTGACGCTGATGGGTGCAGCGGGCCTGCAGAGTACATGGAAGGCGCCGCAGGGTGTAGAGATTTGCACGCGGGGTACGGGAAATACGGCGTGGACCTACGTGATGAACCATACGCCGCAGCCGCAGACGGTACAGATGCACGGCAATTATCGTGACCGGCTGACGAAAACGAGCCATGCGGACACGGTGACGCTTGAGCCGTATGGGGTGCGTGTGCTGACACCTGCGTAGCGATATGGTGAGTCAGAAGCCCTTGGGGCGCTCGCCGGCTACGTTGAAGGCGCGCTCGAGAGCGATGCCGACGCGGCCGAGCATGCCTTCTTCGAAGAGCTTACCGATGAGCGTGATGCCGTAGGGGACGCGGCGCGGCGGATTGAATTTCGGCAGCGGGTGCTTGGGGTCGGGGGCCCAGTCGCTGCGGGCTTCGCTGACTGCGACGAAGCCGGCGCGGAGGGTGAGCGAGGGATGGCCGGTGAAGTTGGTGAGGGTGAGCATCTCGTCGCGCAGCGAGGGGACGAGCAGCATGTCGACCTGCTTGAAGATGTCCATCATCTGCTCGGCGACTTTGCGGCGCAGGCGGTCGGCCTGCACGAAATCGACGGCGGAGAGAAAGCGGGCCTGACGGAAGATGTTGGGCCAAGCGTCGGGGACCTGTGCCTTGAGTTGATCGATCCCGTGCGAGAGAGTGAGCTCTTCGAAGGCCGCGGCAGCTTCGGCGAAGAGAATCAGGTCGAGCGAGTCGTAGGGCCAATTGGGCAGCGCGATGGGCACCGGCTCCATGCCGAGAGTCTTCACCTGATCGAGCGCGGCGCGATCGACGTCGGTGGCGGGCGGCTCGGCGAGCCATGCCGGTATGTAACCGATGCGGATACCTTTCACGGGCAATGCGGCGTTGTAGTCGAGGTGACTGGGGACGCAGGCGAGGTCGCCGCCGCCGGGGGCATCGCGATCGGGACCGCTGATGACGCGGAGGACGAGCATGGTGTCCTCAACCGAGCGGGCCATGGGGCCTAGTTTGTCGAGCGACCAGCAGAGCGTCATGGCGCCGGTACGCGGCACGCGGCCGTAGGTGGGACGCAGGCCGGTGACGCCGCAGCGCATGGACGGGCTGACGATGGAGCCACCGGTTTCGCTGCCGATGGCGAAGCCGACGAGACCCGCGGCAGTGGCGGCAGCGGGGCCGGCACTAGATCCGGAGGAGCCTTCTTCGAGCAGCCACGGGTTCATGGTCTGGCCACCGAACCAGATGTCATTGAGTGCGAGTGCGCCGAGCGAGAGCTTGGCAACGAGCACCGCGCCGGCGGCGGTGAGACGCTGGACGACAGTGGCATCGGTCTTGGGAATGCGATTGCGGAACGGCTCCGCGCCATAGGTGGTGGGGATGTTGGCGGTGTCGAGCAGATCCTTTGCGCCCCAGGGAATGCCGTGCAGCGGACCACGATAGCGGCCGGCAGCGATCTCGCGATCGGCCTGCTTCGCTTGTTCGAGCGCCTGGTCTTTGGTGAGCGTGATGACGCAGCGGAGTGTGGGGTTGAAGCGGTCCAGACGTTCGAGATAGATGCCGGTGAGCCGCTCGGAGGTGAGCGCGCGTGCGTGGATCCAGCGGCCGAGCTGCGCGACGCTGGCGAATGCGATGTCGTCGTCGGTCTTGGGCAGCGGCACGAACGCCGCGGGCGGGGGAAAGAAGTGATCGTGCTGCGGAGGCGGCGGCATGCCGGGCAGCATGGGATTCCATTGCGTGGCGGGGGCGAGGGTAGGCTCGAGCGCGACTTTGCGCGGACCGGTGCGGCGCTCGTAGAGCGGGGCCATGGCTTGCCGCCAGCTCTCAGCGGCCTGCTTCTCCTCTGCCGTGGTGAGCGGGAAGCGGACGAGCTTTTTGGCCTCCTCGAAGGTGACCCCGGAGACCGCCGGACCGACGGCGGGCGCCGTGCCGAAGGCGGGCGGGGTGCCGGGAGCCGGTGGACCGGCGCTGGGGGCGGGCGCGGCGGCGCTGGGCTGTTCGGGTTCGGGAGGCGCGTGGCAGCCGACGGCCGCGGCGGCGAGCCCCAGCGAGCCGTGCTTGAGAAAGGTGCGGCGGGACTTGAGCAGTTCTTCGAAAGACATCGCGTCTGGATTGTAAGGCTTATAGCATTTTTGGTATTCGCGTGACCGTCCAACGATGGCTGTTGTGGCTTTTCTTGAAGGAAAAGCCACGCCTTGTGAACATTCCGCAGACCAGAGTATTACCGAAAATGCTATGCGGCGAGTCCGGGCCTAGATGCTCCGGATTGCCTCGACGATGGATGAATCTTTTCTTGATATCAAGCATCTTTACATCGAGGCATTATGACAAAGACCGAAGGGAAATCACATGAGGCTGACCTGAGCGGCATCCACCTGTGGCTGGTGCTGTGGAAGGCCGGGCGGGCGGTGGAGGCGCAGGCACAGCGGAGCATTGCGCGCTTCGGCATGGTGATGAGCGACTTCGGTGTGCTGGAGGCGCTGCTGCACCGCGGGCCACTGAATGCCAAGCAACTGGGCGCGAAGGTTCTGCTGACCAGCGGGTCGGTGACCGCAGCGGTGGATCGGCTGGCCGCGCGTGGATTGGTGCGGCGCGAGGATGATGCGCAGGACCGGCGGGCCTGCATCGTGCAGTTGACAGCAGCGGGCCGGCGGCTGATCGAACGGGCGTTTGCGCAACATCGCACAGAGATGGAAGAGGCGCTGCAGGGCTTCTCTGTCGACGAGCGGAAGGCGCTGCTACCGCTGTTGCGGCGGCTGGGCCGGACGGCTGAAGCTGCGCCGGCAGTGCATGAGGGTTCTTCAGAAGTGGTAAAGGAGGCGCCGCCGGTTCGAAGACGGGGCGCAAGAGGGAGCAGCAAATGACGACACAGAAAAAAGTACTGGGAACATATAGCGCGGGATCAAACCACTGGGTGGGAGATGGCTTTCCGGTGAGGAATCTCTTCCCCTCCAACGGGATCGAGGTGGACCCGTTCCTGATGCTGGATTATGCAGGACCGAGCCGCTTTGAGCCGGCGAAGAAGCCGCGCGGGGTTGGCGAGCATCCGCATCGCGGATTTGAAACCGTGACGATTGCCTATCAGGGATCGGTGGGACATCGTGATTCTGCCGGAAACAGCGGCGTGATCCATCCCGGCGATGTGCAGTGGATGACCGCGGCCTCCGGCGTAGTGCAC
>DASXGY010000426.1:0-19821 GCA_036488835.1 Acidobacteriaceae bacterium | reverse complement strand
GACAGATTCGCGTTGTGCGCCAGATGCCCGGCAAAATCATCCGTGCTCAACTGACTCGCAGGATCCAGCCCCTCCGCACGCACATACTTCGCCCAGGTCGTCAGTTGCGGCCAATACTTCTCGGCATAGTGATGATCCGGCGTCGTCTCCGACTCCGCTCGATCCAGCGCGGCGGCCAGGATCAGTAAGTTTCCGCTCTCCTCCACGGGCATCTGGTCTTCTTCGGTACGCTCGCCGCCGCCATACTCCTGCCCATCTGCTAGCGGATACCGCCCCAGGTCATGCGGTGCAAACGGAAAGTGCCAGCGCGATGACGCGGCATAGTTCATCACCGGCGTCATCTGCGCCTCCAGCAGTCGCGGGTTAAAGAAGAGGAAGAACGGCGACGACGGATAAAGCACATCGACGGTGGCAATATCGCCGTTCGAGAAATTCTCCTTCGCAAACAAATACGGCGTGCCATCCCAGTCCGCCACCAGCTTGTGCGCCGCCAGCGTCTGCCGATACGCCAGGATCGCCAGATTGGCGTAGTCCTCACCGCCGGCAGTCACCAGGTCGCGTCGAAGCTCGACATCGTACGCACTCCCACGACGCTCCAGCTCTCGATACTGGTGCTCCGCCGTCTCCAGCATCTCCGCCACCGGCATGTTGTTGTGCTGCCAGTAGGGCCGCAGCTTGCGCTCCATCAGCTCGATCGCGTAGCCCTCCGTATAACTCAGCAGAACATGGCGCTCTACCGGTGTGCTGCCTACGTTTCCCAGAGGGAACATCACCGCCGCGTGTGCAGCATGGTCGCGCGGCGTCTCGGGCATGGATGCATCGTCGTTCACCGGCAGGATGCCCTTCGCAAGGAAGCTCGCCACTGCATTCGGGACCAACGCCGTCTCCACGCCCGCTTCACGCGGCACACACAACCGGAAGTAGCCCCAGTCGATGCGCAGGTTGTCGCCAGAGCGATTCAGCACTCGCTGATCGCGCGAGCCCAAATGCAGCTCATCGAGCGATGCCGTTCGCAGCCGTCCCCAGGTTGCTGCCTCGTTATCTTCATTCACTGCCAGCAGCGGACTCGCATCCAGCAGCAGCGAGACATCGTGCGGCTTGCCGTCTTCGCTCGTCACTTTCCAGCTCAAATAGGTGACAGGCCTCGACAGCAGTTCCATATCCTGCGGAAATGCCGGCGTGAAAAATGTCACGGTCAGCCCGATACCCGCGCCGGTGAACGTATAGATCGTATGCGTCGCGGCCACGGCGACGCTGCTCTGCGTCAGCGCGGGCGTCTCCTCCGGAAAATTGCCCATGTATCGATAGCTTTTTCCATCAACGCGGATGAGTCCGGTCAATGGCTGCGGCTTCCCCGTCCAGTGACGCGTCGGTCCGTTGGTGAGCTTGTCGTCCATCGACCAGATGCTGAAGTAGGGATCGTGCGCAACCAGCGGAACGGCGGGCGGACGCTGCTGCGCGACTACGTTGAGCGGTGCCATCAGCGCGAAGAACCATGCGAGCCACCGAACAAGCCTGATCCCCGCTCCGTCTTTCTGCTCAATGAAACCGCTTACCTTTTCAGTGCCGATCCCTCGCCTCACCTGCTGCTCCTCGCCTGATTGCATTGGGTTCCGCTGCCCATCCTACTATCGTTGCAGAAGGGCGAATACCTTGTCGCATGCTACCCTGCCGAGTAGAGCCGCTGTGTACTTAGGAACGATACTCGACGTGGCCTTTCCGTAACGAAAGGCGACACGGAAAGTCTCTCAACCGCTCTGCGAACAGGAACAATGCTCTTATGCAGGTGACTGTCTCCACAACGCGGCCCTTCCACTCCGCACTGCTCGCAAACGCGCTGTTGAAGCATGGCGCGCGGGTCCGTATTTACAGCTCGGCACCGCACCGCTACTTCCGCAACCTAGATCGATCCGTCCCTGTCACCCTGGTTCCGTCGCTGCTGCAGACCGCTATGCACTTCCTTCCCATCGGCGCCTCGCAGGCCGTGCTAAACGCCGACTCCTGGCTCTATGACCACTCGGTCGCCGCCGTCATTCGTCCAGACGATCTATTCATCGGCTGGGCCACCGCATCCCTGGCAACGGCCCACGCAGCGATGCGGCGCGGCGCGCGCTTCGTCCTCGATCGCGCCTGCCCCCACGTCGATTTCCAGCAGCAGATCGTCGAGCAGGAGTCGGCGAAGCTCGGCATCGCCTACCGGCCGCAGCCTGCATGGTTCCGCGACCGCCAGCTCGCGGAGTACGACGAGGCCGAGCGCATCCTAGCACCCTCCGAATACACTCGCGCGACCTTTCCTGAAGGGATGCGCGGCAAAGTCATCAAGGCGCCCCTCGTTGGCCGCTGCGCCTTTCCTGCGGAGACACACCCGGAGCGCCATGCCGAATTCACGGTCGGCGTTGTCGGCGGAGCCCCGGTGCGCAAAGGCTATCTCTACCTCCTCGAAGCATGGGAGCGCCTCGCTCTCCCCAACGCACGGCTCTTGATTCGCTCCGATGCCGGCTTCGCGCACTACCCCGCCCTGCAGCAGCGCCTGGCGCGCCTTTCCAATGTTGAGTTCGTGGGTTACGTCCCAGACATCAACGATTTCTACCGGCGCTGCGATGTCTTTGTACTACCTTCAGTCGACGATGGCTTCGGCATGGCTCTCTTCGAAGCGATGGCGAATGAAGTGGCGTGCATCGCGACTACGCACTGTGGCTCATCCGAACTGCTGACGCCGGGCCGCGATGGCATCGTCCTTCCACCCCGCAATGCCGACCTGCTCGCTGAAGCGCTGCTCTCGCTTTACCAACAGGAAGAGCTACGCCGCGCACTTGCCGGCGCCGGCCGCGCCACCGCCGCTGCGATTGGCCGCAACGATAGCTCGCCGCTCTATGACGCCGCGATCGGTACGCTTCTTGATTCACTCAGCGCCCCTTGCTGCGTTATCTCACCAGGACGCCCCGCCAACGCCTGAACGGCGTTCCTTCGAATTCCTACAGTTCCGGAGCCTGCATCATTGCGACGCGTTCCCCATAGCAACCCGGGACAAGCGGATGCGTTGCCACAACAGCGTGCGTACCTGGTCCACGCCAAATATCCAATAGGAAACCGCCAGTGATACGACGGTCACCGTGCTCGCGATGAGAGCTTGTTTGGGCAAGCTCATGGCGGCTATATGGAAGACCGGCCAAATGCTGGCCGCAGTACCGGCAAGCAAGAACAGCATGAAGACGCTGACCAGGCGATAGCTCAATTCCCTTTCGTGTCCAAACAGTCTTCGATTGAGATGGAGGAGATAGAGCAGCTGTGCATATTCGGTAACAGCCCAGATACCCACCAGCCCCGGCAATCCTAGCCACAGCATCGCTGGAATGGATAGGAGCAGCATGGACCCATACGCAATCGGAGTCATGTAAGAAAGTTCACGAACCTGATTCGTTGAAAACTGAAACTGATACTTGTGCTCCTTCACGCTCTGCACCGCAATAGTGATGCCGAACAACAGGCAGACCCATGGATCATAGAGCGAGCCTTTACGCAGCCATAGGATCAACAGCAGTGGCGTAAACAGCATGAGGCCGAAAGAGAGCGGCGGAATCAGCAACAGCACCACTCGTTCTGAAAGTTCATACAATTGACGGAGCTTGTTCCAGTTGCGCTCGCCATAGGTAATCGTCACCTCCGGACCGATGGAGTTCGTCACTAGAAATGGCAGCCGGCGGCCCATCGAATAAATCGTCCGTGTCACGGAAAAGGTCACCACCGCCACCGGACCCAGCACACGCTGGATAACAAGCACCGGCAATTGATATCCCAGAATGTTTGAGGAGAACAGCAGAGCGTAGTAGCCGCTTGGCTTCAAAATGCTGCGCAGCGGCGTCTTCCGCCAATGGCGCAAAGTTGGCCTGAGCGTAGGTGCGAGACGAGAAAAATCCGCAAACAGATAACAGGTCAGCAACACCGAAAGGCCAAGTTGCGCGGCTGCGAACCAGATCAGGGGCGAGTGCAGAATTGCGAGCAATGCAGACGCCAGCGTAGCGAGCAGTTGGTTCAGGTTATTGAAGTTCGCGCCGCGGTGTGCGCTGCCGATCACCATGTAGTTGCCGCTGAAAAAACCAAACACCATGCTCACAACAATCTGCAGACCGAGCAGGTACAGAATTGTTTGCGCCTCGCGGAGCGGCAGTTGAAGATGGAGCCATGCGTCGATTGGAATGAAAAAAACGACGCATAGTAAAACCGCCAATGACACAAAGACCACCAGGAGAATAAACAGTCCCCCCGACTGCAAATGCACGCACTCCTCCAACTCACCACGGTTGTAGTGAATCGTCATCTGCATATTGGTGTAAGTCTGGACGCCGTAGTTGAGCGTTGATAGGTAGCCGACAGCGGAGCTCAACGCGAGCCACTCGCCATAGACAGTCACGCCATAGTTATGAAGAAAGATCGGCGGCAGCAACAACTGCGTCAGCAGCGAAACGAGCTGCGACGCATTTTGCGCGGCAAACAATTTGGAGATGCGGCCGAGGCTCATGGCGTTCCTGTAGCCTAGAGCATTTCTCCTACCCCTGCAGATTGGAAAGGAGATACGGACGCAGCTTTTCCGTCAAGAAAAGCTGCACTTTACCTTGCTTCGCGAATCAGTTCATTGGGAGAAATGCGTTAAACGACTGCCCCACGATCACTGCCTATCAGGATCACTGCGTGTCTATATGGTGACGCTCGGCGCCAAGCCGCGCCTACATCTTGTAACGGCCAAGATCCTCGTCGTTCAGCCCTTCGAGCCAGCGGCGAAGCTCTTCCGGAGAGGTGTCGCTCGCCCCAGGCGCCAGTTTGGCGATGCGCAGGACCTCTTCACTCACAAAGATCGGGCAGTCGCAGCGCAGCGCCAGCGCAATCGCATCCGACGGACGCGCATCCACCGTGACGCATTCTCCATCCTGCCGCATCCACACCACAGCATAGAAGGTATCGTTGCGCAGCTCCGTCACCACCACACGCTCCACGGTAGCGTTCAGCCCGGTCACCAGATTGCGTAGCAGGTCGTGCGTCTGCGGCCGCGGCGTAGTGGCCTTCTCGATCTCCAGCGCGATCGCGTTTGCCTCATACAGTCCCACCCAGATAGGCAGCACCGTGTCGCTCTCCAGATCTTTCAGGATGACGATGGGCGCATGCGTACTCGGATCCATGACCAGACCGCGGATCTTCATTTCGATGTCCATCGCTCTCTCCCTCTTTGAAATATTAGACGGCACGTCCCACCAGGCTGTTGGGAAAGCTTTGCGTGACCTCAACCTGCGCATAGCTGCCCGGCGCCGGTAGAATCGGCCCGTTTGGGACAAAATTCAGAGTCATGTTCTCTGAAGTGCGGCCGTTTACCTGGCCGCGCTGCGCATTATGACCCTCAACCGCTACTTCCACAACTTGCCCAATGCGCTTCGTGTAATTGGCTCTTTGCCACTCGCGTTGGCGATCCATCAGCACCTGCAGCCGCTTCCCTTTCACCTCGTCCGGAATGGCGTCGATCATCACCAACGCCGGCGTGTTCGGTCGCGGCGAATACTTGAACGCGAACACCGCGTCGTACTGCACTGATTCCAGGAGGCTCAGCGTCTCCTCGAACTCCGCTACCGTCTCGCCCGGGAACCCCACAATAATGTCCGTCGTGATGCTGATCGGCCGCCGCGATTGCTTGATCCAGCCGATGCGCTCCAGGTACTGCTCGCGGGTGTATTCGCGCTGCATCCGCTTCAGCGTCGTCGTCGATCCGCTCTGCACCGGCAGATGCACGTGATTGCACAGCGCGGGCACTGCATCGATTGCATCCACGATGTCCTGCGTAAAGTCGCGCGGATGCGAGGTCGTAAAGCGTACGCGCCGGATTCCCGGAATCTCCGCAACCGCCGCGAGCAGTTCGGCGAAGCTCCGCTTCCCTTCCGGATCGCGATAGCTGTTCACGTTCTGGCCCAGCAGTTGGATCTCGGTGTAGCCGCTTTCCGCCATCCGCCGCGCCTCGGCCAGCACAGAAGTGTACGTCCGGCTACGCTCCTTGCCGCGCGTATACGGCACCACGCAGTAGGCACAGAACTTGTCGCATCCCTCGATGATGGTGATGTAGCCGCGATACTTATTCGTGCGCGCCGTAAACTCCGTCTCGAAGGTCTGGTCGGTCTGCCGGTCATCTAGTCCGGCGATGCGCTTCTCGCCTGCTTCGAGCCGCGCCAGCATCTCCGGGAGCTTGCGGTAGGAAGCAGAGCCCGAGACCAGCGAGACATACGGCGCCCGCTCAAAGATCGCTTCGCCTTCCTGCTGCGCGACGCAGCCCAGCACCCCGAAGCGTTTCCCCTGCTTCAGCAATTTCTTGGTGTCGTTTAGCCGGTTGAAGACCTTCTGTTCCGCCTTGTCGCGGATGGAGCAGGTGTTATAGAGGATGAGGTCGGCAGCCTCTTCGGTCTCTACCTGCGAATAGCCCTGCTGCTGCAACGTCCCGATGACCTTCTCCGAGTCATGGACATTCATCTGGCAGCCGAAAGTCTCAAGGAAGAACGTCTTTTCTACCGCCATATCTGAATGCGAGTATAGCGCAGCGGTAAATCAACTCCCCCGTTACTAAAGGCAGAATGGAACAGCATGAATAAGGCCGCAACTTCACGCGAGATTCCCCTGGCGCATGGCACGCTGAACGGCTGCTTCGGCTGCGGCGACGATAACGATGCCGGTCTCCACCTGAAGTTCTTCCTCGATGAAGAGCAGCGCGTCCTCTGCCGCGTGCGCCTCGAAAAGCAATTCCAGGGACCACCCGGCCACGCGCACGGCGGCATTATTGCCACACTGCTCGACGAAGCCATGAGCAAGGCGAACCGCCGCCGCAACATCACCGCCATGACGCGCCACATGTCCCTCGACTATCGCCGGCCGGTTCCGCTCGAGTCCGATCTGGTCATCGAAGGCTGGTCCGAAAAGGACGCCGCGAGCGCGAGCGGCCGAAAGCACCACTGCTCCGCCGAGCTGCGCGACGCAAGCGGAACCGTGCTCGCCTCCGCCACCGGCATCTTCGTTGAGGTCACGGCCGAAACCCTCCGCCGTTACAAGACGAAGTAAGCAGCGCCTGCGCGCAGGGCTCGACAGAACACCCGCAGCGAGCACACGATAGAAGCCTGCGATGAACTTACCCCGTGAAGACGAACTGGCGAAAACCTATCGGTCAGCCAGCGACAAAGAATTGCTCGGTCTGGCTCTGACTTACGACTCGCTCACCGAGGTCGCGCAGAATGCACTGCGCGCTGAGTTCGCGCGCCGCAGACTCGAACCGCCCATCATTCCTGATCCCGCGCCTGAAGCTGAACTGCTTCCCGTAGTAACTGTTCAGCAATACCGCGATCTCACGGAGGCTCAGCTCGCAATGGGCGTGCTCGAGTCCGCCGGCATCCCATGCTACCTGCGTGACGAAAACACCGTCCGCACCCAATGGCTCTGGTCCAACCTGATGGGCGGAATTCGGCTGCAGGTGCGCGAAGAAGATCGTGCCGCGGCCGAAGCGCTGCTCCAGCAGCCCATCCCCGACAGGACTCCAATCGACGACGAAACTCCGTAGGAGCAGCCCGTTTGGCCCAAATGCGCCTCTCTGGGCGTTATAGCTCGACCTTCCAGATGATCACCAGGCTGTTCTAAAGAGCGAAAACTCCGGTCCGAGCCAACTGCTAAACTGGAGTGTCGGTGGCATTCACGAACCGCCCAAAAGCAAGGGGTTATACCATGAAAGAGCACAACGGCCATAAGCCGCAAAGCAGCGAACACGGCCTTCGTTTGAAGATCGGCCTCGCCGAGATGCTGAAGGGCGGCGTCATCATGGATGTGATGAACGTCGAGCAGGCGAAAATTGCCGAGCAGGCTGGCGCCGTTGCCGTGATGGCCTTGGAGCGCGTGCCCGCGATGATTCGCGCCGAAGGCGGCGTAGCCCGCATGGCCAATCCCAAGCTCATCAAAGAGATCATCGCCGCAGTCTCCATTCCCGTCATGGCCAAGGCCCGCATCGGACACTTTGCCGAGGCCCAGATACTGCAGGAGCTCGGTGTCGATTTCATCGATGAGTCCGAAGTTCTCACTCCCGCCGACGAAGCCCACCACATCGACAAGCACGCGTTCAAGACTCCGTTCGTCTGCGGCGCCCGCGATCTCGGCGAGGCTCTTCGCCGCATCGCGGAAGGCGCTGCCATGATCCGCACCAAGGGCGAGGCCGGCACCGGCGACGTGGTGCACGCCGTCAAGCACATGCGCCAGATCGTCCAGGAGATGAAGGCGCTCACCTTGCTCAGCGATCAGGAACTTTATGTCGCCGCCAAGGAGCATCGCGCGCCCTACGAACTGGTCCGGATGGTCGCCAAAGCCGGCAAGCTTCCCGTTCCCAACTTCTCTGCCGGCGGCATCGCCACTCCAGCCGATGCCGCTCTCATGATGCAGCTTGGCGCGGAGTCGGTCTTCGTCGGTTCGGGCATCTTCATGAAAGAGCGCGCGACGCCGCTGGATGTCGAGGTCGATGCGAAGGGCCAGCTAAACAATCCCGAAGAGCGCGCTGAAGCCGAGTCCCGCGCCAAGGCCATCGTCATTGCGACCACACATTTCAACGATCCGAAGACTCTGGCCGAAGCCAGCGAACAGGTCACGGGTACGATGAAGGGCCTGGCCGTAGCTGGTCTGGAGGAAAGCCAGCTTCTGCAGACACGCGGCTGGTAAAGGCGAGTCGCCGGCGCGATGCCGCTTTGAAAGTTCAGGGAAAGACCGCGAATTTGCCAGAACAGAAATCGTCAGACGCCTTAGCAAAGCCACGCATCGGCGTCCTCGCCATCCAGGGCGACTACGACGCGCACGCGCGTGCGCTTCAGGATGTCGGCGCTAAGCCGGTGCTTGTTCGCAAGCCCGATCAGCTCTCGGGTCTCGACGGCCTGATCATCCCCGGTGGCGAATCCACCACCTTCCTCAAGTTTCTGGAGCGCGACGGCTTTCTCGAATCGCTGCGCACCTTCGCCGCCGCCACGCCCACCTTCGGTACCTGTGCCGGTTGCATTCTGCTCGCCACGAAAGTCCTGCATCCGCCGCAGCCGAGTCTCGGCGTGCTCGATGCCACCGTCGAGCGCAACGCCTATGGCCGGCAGATCGACAGCTCCATCGAAGAGACGGCCACAAAGCTCGGCCCGGTATTCGACACCGGCCCACTCGAAACCGTCTACATCCGCGCGCCGCGCATCCAGCAGGTCGGCAAAGATGTCTCTGTGCTGGCCGAGCGCGACGGCTTCCCTGTCCTCGTGCGCCAGGGCCATGTGCTCGCGGCCACCTTCCACCCTGAGCTCTCCACCGACCGCCGCGTTCATCGCTACTTCGTGGACATGGTGCGTGAGGCAAAAGACTCGGCACCCACCTCAGCACGACGCCTGGCGCACAGACCGCACCGGAAGAGCTGACCCTCTATGCTGCGCGGCGGTGCTTTCTTTGGCTCGGGGCTGCGCGACTCGTGGATGCCACCCAACGCCGCCGCTCACGGTATTGCCGTCGATCAATTGATGCGCTGGGATGTCGCCGTTATGACGGCATGCTTCCTGCTCGCGAATATTCTTCTCGTCTGGGTCTCTCTGCGCCCCCGCCGCACGCCCTCTGCGCCTTCCACCTGGCGCGTCGAGCTCGTGCCGCTCGGTCTCCTCGTCCTCCTCTATATCGTGATGGCCGTCACGGCGGAGCACCTCTGGGCACGCGAGCGCTTTGAAGGTGCAGCGCCCGATGCTCTGCATGTCGAGGTGGTTGCGCAGCAGTTCCAGTGGTACTTTCACTATCCCGGTGGCGATGCGGCCTACGGCGAGAGCCGGCCACAGCTCATCAATGCCGCCCTCGGCAACCCCATCGGCCTCGATCCCGGCGACCAACACGGCAGAGACGATATCGTCGCCAGTGAACTGGTGCTGCCTGTCCACCGCGAAGTGGATCTGCAATTGCGCTCGCTCGATGTCATCCACGGCTTCTTCGTACCCGAGATGCGGCTGAAGCAGAACGCAGTGCCCGGCGTGACCTTGCACGTCCACTTCACGCCGATTCGCGAAGGCGTGTACCCCATCCTCTGCTCGCAGGTCTGCGGCTCCGGCCACGCACGCATGCAGGCGCACATGCGCGTCGTCTCGCAATCTGCATATGACGCATGGCTCGTGTCACGTGCGAAGCGGGTTGCGCAATGAGGGTGGCATGAACAACCTCCGCGCCCGGCCATCGCTCTTGCGGCGTATCTTCACGACCGAAGACCGCGCCATCGGCATCCACTATCTGCTGCTCTCGCTGGTCGCCGTCGCCGCCGGCACACTGCTTTCGCTCGCCATGAGGACCCAGCTTGCATGGCCCGGGATCCACTGGCCGCTGCACGGTCCAATGCTGCCGGAGGAATACCTCTCGCTCGTCACCATGCACGGCACCCTCATGGTCTTCTTCGTCCTGACCACCGCCCCGCAGAGCGGCTTCGCCAGTCTCGTTCTCGCATCCCAGATCGGCGCACGCCGTATGGCGATGCCATGGTTGAACGCGCTCGGCTTCTGGATCGTCGCCGTCGCCCTCGCCGTTCTGCTCTCCGCATTCCTGCTTCCCGCGGGCGGCCCCATCTCCGGCTGGACCAGCTACCCGCCCTACAGCGCCATCGCCTCCGCCGGGCCCGGCCAGGGCGGCGGCATGGATTGCTGGCTCCTCAGCATCGGCCTCTTCTGCATCGGCTCCTGGTTTAGCGCGATCAATGTCCTCGTCACCATCCTCACCGAGCGCGCCCGCGGCATGACGCTCGGCCGCATGCCGCTCACCGTATGGTCATGGCTGGTCTCGTCGATCCTCATCCTGCTCGCCTTCACCGTGCTCTTCGCCGCGTTGGTACTGCTCTTCTGTGACCGCCACCTCGGTACCGCGTTCTTCATCCCGCAGGGCGACTGGATCAGCGGCCAAATCGTCGGACATGGCGACGGCTCACCGCTGCTCTGGCTGCACCTCTTCTGGTTCTTCGGCCATCCCGAGGTCTACATCGCCATCCTCCCGGGCATGGGGTTAGTCAGCGGCCTCATCGCGAACTTCAGCCGTCGCCCCATCGTCGGCTATCGCATGATGGCCGCCGCCACCGTGCTCATTGGCCTGCTGGGCTTCGTCGTCTGGGGACATCACATGTTCGTCAGCGGCATGAACCCCTACGCCGGCACTGCCTTCGCGCTTACCACCATGGCCATCGCCGTACCCAGCACCGCCGAAGTCTTCAGTTGGCTCGGCACCCTCTGGGGCGGTGGATTGCGCCGCACTACGCCCATGCTCTTCGCGCTCGGCTTCCTCTCACTCTTCATTGCTGGTGGCGTCACCGGCCCCATCCTCGCCCTGCCCGCGCTCGATCAGTACCTTCACAACACCTTCTTCGTGGTCGCGCACTTTCACCTCATCATGGCCATGGCCGGCGTCTTTTCCATCTTTGCCGGCGTCTACTACTGGTTCCCGCTGATGACCGGGCGCCTCATGAGCGAGCGTCTCGGCCGCTGGCACTTCTGGCTCTCGCTTATCGCCGCCTATGGCACTTTCTTTCCCATGCATCTGGAGGGTCTCGCCGGACGTCCCCGCCACTACGCGCAGGTCACGGGCAGCACTTCCACGCTCGCCGCGCTCCTCCCCATGGAGCGAGGCGTCACCTGGGCCGCCTTCGTCCTCGGGGCCGCGCAAATTCTTTTCCTCATCAACGTCCTCTGGAGCGCTCGGCGCGGCACACCCGCCGGCGAAAACCCCTGGCAGGCCACCACCCTCGAATGGCAGCCCACCCTGCTATCCAATCGCATCGAGCGCGGTCCATACGAGTATCATTCCGGCACAACGGAAGCAGACTTCACTCCACAGTGGGAGACGGCATCCCAAGAGGAGTAAGCTGTAATCGCACGGAGTCCCGACCATGCCTGCCACCTTCACCAGGTCCGTAGTCGACACTGAGCGTGAACGGAAAGACCCGGGATTTGGCGGCCGCCCACCGGTAGATCGCCGTCCCACTGGCGGTGGTGGCGGCGACGAAAACTGGGACCACCGTCATGGCCGCGGCCCCCGCGCTCTGCTCACTCGCTACCGCATGGGCATCTTCTCCGCCCTGGCCGGCGACCTCATGTTCTTCATGGCGCTCGTGACCGCCTTCTTCTTCCGCCAGTCCTCCGGCCACTTCGACGGCCACGGAGCCTACATCCTGGACTGGCACCCGCTCACCATCCCGCCTATCCTCTACATCAACACTGCCATCCTGCTGATCTCCAGCGTCACCATGGAGATGGGCCGGCGCCAGCTCTTTCATGAGCTCGATGTGATGGAAGAGTGGCTCGGCATGGGACGCCCCGCCGCCCGCCGCGCCGCGCCCTGGCTCGCCGCCACCGCCGCTCTCGGCGTCGCCTTTCTGATCGGCCAGTGGATGGCTTGGAAAGATCTCGCTTCGCAAGGCTTCTTCTTCGCCTCCAACCCCAGCAGCCACTTCTTCTACCTCATCACCGGAGCGCACGGCGCTCACTTGGTGCTCGGCGTCCTGGCACTCTTCGCGGCGCTCGCCGCGCTCTCGCTGCTGCACCGCATGGAGCTGCGTCAGATCTTCGTCGATTGCACCGCATGGTACTGGCACTCCATGGGCATCTTCTGGGTCTTCCTCTTCGGCCTGCTCGTCTTCTTTCAATAGGCGCCGATGCGCCGCGCGAACTTCATCCTCCATCAACTGCTGCCCATCGGCATCCTGACGTTATTGCTCTCGCCCGCGCTCGTCGCCCGCGCACAAGGCTGCAGCATGTGCCGCGACACCACCGCCGGCTCCGCTCCGCAAGTCCGTGCCGGTCTCCGCCGGGCCATCCCCATCCTCGCCATTCCCGCAATCGGTCTCTTCATTGCCTTCTTCGTCGTAGCTCGCCGGACAGATGCATGGCATCGCAGCGAAGAACCGCAAACCATCGACGACGACCGCTAGAGACGAGCCGACCGAACTCGCATGCATCGCCCGCCCGTTCCTCAGGATCTCAAGCGACGCATCCTCAAGGATGCTCTGCGCACAAATCAGCAGCGCGATGCCGCCTTTCGACGCATCATCCGTTCCGTGCCAAAAGGAAAGGTGTCGACCTACGGTAAGGTAGCGGCGGCTGCGGGATATCCGCTCTATCATCGAGCGGTCGCGCAGCTCCTGCGCAAGCAAGCCCTCCATCACCTACCCTGGCAACGGATCGTCGGCGCGGGCGGCGAAATCAAGTTGCGCGGCGAGGCAGCAGCCGAACAGCGCTTGCGGCTCACGATGGAAGGAGTCCGGTTCCGTGGAAAGCGCGTAGACATGGACGCGTGCGAGCACACTCCCCGCAGTTGGGAAACCCTGGCCAAATGAATCCGCTTCACCGCTTTGCCCAGGCCAGCAAGCGCTACCTGCCGGATCCGGTTCGCCTGCTCTTCATCGCGGAGGCACCACCCGACATCCGCGTCCACCGCTTCTTCTACTTCACCGGGCTGACAAACGGGGACACACTCTTCCTCGAAATGATGAAAGTCCTCTACCCCGCGGAGGTCGGCTTCGCCGGAGAAAGATTCCAGCCCGGTTTCTCGGTACAGCAGGTGCGGCACAACAAGGAGAATCTTATCCGGCGCTTCCAGGTGGACGGATACTTCCTGATCGATGCCTGCGAACAGCCGATGCCCGACCGTGCAAGCACGCCCGCAAAAATGCAGCAGATGAAGAGCGCATTGCCCGCATTGCAGCAAAGACTGAAGCGCCTGCTCTCGCAACCGGAAGTCCCCATCATCCTCATTGGTGGAGTCACCTATGCAATCTGTGCGGCCCCGCTTCGTCACAGCGGCTGGAACATTCTCAACCAGTCGATGGTCAATCACCCCGCGCGAGGCAATCAGCTTCTCTTCCGCGAAAAACTCGGCGCTACACTGCAACGTGCAAGGTAGATCACGAGAGGCGAGTCCTCATCGCTGTGACTCGCCCAGCAAAGCTGCCATCATCCGCCGATCGTGCGACACCAGCGAACCGATCGAGGCCCCTGCTGCAACCAACGCATCCACAACCTGGTAATAGCGTTCCTCATCATGTCCGCCCCTGCCATGACCGAATCCATGCAATGCCCATTCCACCGGCATCCCGCCATAGCTCGTCTCCCGCGCATTCACATCCGCCCCCTGCGCCAGCAGCAGTCGCACAATCTCCACATGACCGCCCAGCGCGGCCCAATGCAGCGGCGTCACACCGTCGGCGCGCAACGTCGTATCCGCTCGCACGCCATGTTCGAGCAGAAACTCCACCACCTGCACGCGACCGAACTCACACGCCCAGCCAAAGCCATCCGCAAGCTGTTGCGCAGTCGCCGGAGCCTTTAAGCCGCCATCCTCGGCAAAGAACTCCTTCGCCCGATCGAGTACACCCACGCCCGCCGCGCCTTCCAGATCCAGCTGCGCACCCTTCCCCGCCAGAAATTCCGCCGCCGCCCCACGCCCATTCCGCAAACACGCATTCACCGTGCTGGAGCGGCCGTCGATCGCTGCCCCGCGCTCCAGCAACAGCTCCATCAACGCCGTCTGCACTCCGGCCCGCTCTGGATGCACGCTGGTTGCGGCAAGCATCAACGTTGTCGAACCTCCGCCATACGCATCCGACTCCGCATTCACCTCCGCGCCCGCATCCAGCACCATCCGCGCCATCGTGACGATGTTCTCGGGCGTCCTCTGTCGATAATCCTCCACTCCATTCGCCGAGCAGTAGTGCAGCAGCGTCGAACTATGCTCGCGCAGGGAGCGCGCCTTCACAAGCGCTGGATCCTCCCTCAGCAGCGTCGCAACCGCGCGTTCCTCGCCCGCGACAATCGCGTCCGCCGCCGCTTCAAAACTCGTAACCGAAGACTGCGCACTCTCCAACCCCCGCACCTGCTCGGCAAACTTCGGCCAGCTCAGGAATCCATGCGCGCGCGCCAGAAAGAACTGCGCATCCGCCAACAATGGCGGTGCGGCGCCCTTCTTCTTCCGCAGCTCCCGCCAGCGGCTCTCGATCCACTCCGCGCGTAGAACCATCGGGCTGCGCTGTCCGTGGAAGACAGTGGTCGTCTCCGACGCATCGCGGAACCAGCCAGTGCTCTCCAGCCACCGCACCGCCCACGCGCGGACAGCATCCTCACCCAAAGAAGGCTCCCCCAAAGAAAGCTCGGTAGACGCTTCGGCAGAAGCGTCAGAAGACGCGCGCAGCAGTTCCTTGGCAAGCTTTTTGTAGAAATCGAGGCGGGGACGACGCGGCAGCGGAATCGCGTAAGACATGCAAATCTCCTTTCACGCATGCCCGGAGTCCGCACCCATCAGGCAGAAAGAAAATTCGCAGCTAGATATAGAACATCAGTGGGTGGGCACGGCCCTTCCCGCGGACTGGATGCGCCCCTCGCGCTGCAAAAGTTGTATCACGAAGGCGAGTTCCCGTTGGGGTGATCGCTTCGTCTAGGATCTGCGCGCCCGGGTGGAACCGCCGGATGTCTCGCTGACTGCCGCGTCCAAGCGCGGACCGAGCTCGTCGAACGCCGGTGTGGGGCCCTTCCATCGCAACTGATCGACATCGTCGAAGAGCGCGATATCGGTGCGCAGAGTCGCCAGTGTTCGGAAAAGCAGAGCACGCTCGCGCTCTCGCACCAGGGTGGCCGCAAGAGTGCTTGCGCTCGCGACACTCACTCCCCACTCACGGTGGTCGGCAGGAACGGATTCAAGATGGAGAAACTTGGCCAGGACCGCAGCCGACGATTTCGCGCCCCAGCCACGCAGCCCCGGGTAGCCGTCCGCCGCATCACCCACCAGCGCCAGGTAATCGGGAATCGATGCCGGGGGGACGCCGAACTTTTCGATCACACCGGCTTCGTCGCAGGTCGTGCGCGTCCGGCGATTCAGTTGAACGACGCGCGTACCGCGAACACTCTGAGCGAGATCTTTGTCCGGCGTGCACACAATCACCCGTTCGACCCGTGCATCGCGAGCCGCTATCGCTGCCCCGGCAGCAAGTGCATCGTCTGCCTCGAACTCCACCATCGGCCATACCGGAATGCCCGCCGCCGAAAGAGCCTCCTCCAGCAGCGGAAATTGCGCCAGCAACTCCGGCTCGACACCCTCGCTGGTCTTGTAGGCCGGCCAAAGGTCGTTGCGAAACGATTCGACGACATGATCGGTGGCAACCGCAACGTGCGTGGCGCCCTCTTTGATCATGCCCAGTACCGACGCCACGACGCCCCGAACAGCCGCGACCTCCTGGCCCTGCGCATCGCGCGCGGATGGCAACGCGTAGTAATGCCGGAAAAGCTCGTATGTGCCGTCAACCAGGTGAACGTTCAAGGCGCAGCTTCCGAATTCATCCGCTTATCCTCTCTGCCCTCAGAAATTGCTGCTCGCTCTACTCCGGCAGTGGCCCGAGGATGTCAATCTTGTACTTGGCGCAAAGCATCGTCAACTTGTCAATATCTGGCTTCGTCACCGGCGGCAATACCCGCTCCTTCGCAGGCTCCGCCATCTCCAGCATCATCCCTACGAAGCCGGTGCCGGGCATCGCCAGAATCAGCATCGTGGAGGGAGTGGAACCGGTGCATCGAATGCCGTGCGGTATACCGCGTGGCAGGAAGACGTACCCGCCCGGACCGAGGACCGTCTTCTTGCCGTCGCAAATAAATGTGAACTCTCCATCCAAAACATAAAACGCTTCATCTTCCGTGTGGTGGAGATGATAGGGCGTCTCATGGCCCGTTGCCCCGGTGTGGTGGACCATCGCATAGGCCCCTCCGGTGGATGCGCTGGTTGCCAGCACAACATTGAGGCCATTGAGAAACCAATAGGCCGGACCATCGATTTGCGACACACCGCGCGGCAAGAGTTCAGCAGGCATCTTCCACTCCTCCAGTATGTACTCCTCCAAGATCTACGCCCCGCAATCTTATCCTTCGCGATCGTCCGATTCGCTTTCGGTCTACACAAAGACACGAATGCAGACTGCTTGCCCTACGATAGATAGTGAAAGACAGAGTTTGCAGGAACTCGGCTCGTACGTCAGCGCGCAGTTACGACGAAGTGATCTTTCGCGACCACGCTGTAAACCGCCGCATCCGGGTCGGCGATCTTGTACATCGTCCCCTCCGCCTGTTTCCCGTGAATCGTCAGCATGACGTAGTTGAAGACCGGGAATCCCGGATCGCGATACTGATCCTGCGGCCCGCGCACCAACACCGGATACGGCTGAGCGCCACCGCCCCCACTGATGATGTGCGTGATGCCGTTGAATTCGAAGCGCTCGTAATTGTGAATGTGCCCATAGACCGCGATGAACTTCTGGCGCACTGTCAACGCCCGGGCCTCAAGATACGTGCGTAGCGCGACTCCTTCAGGCGCCGGAATATTGGCAATGAACTCGCTCTGCGTATCCGCGATCAACGGTATGTGCATCTGCAGAATGACGAAATCCGCCTGCGCCGGTATGTGGTCGAGTTGCGCCCGCAGCCAGTCCGCCTGATCACCCGTCGGCCACATTGGCTCGGTCGAGTTCAGGTTGACAATGAATACATTCCCCAGCAGCACCGAGTAGAACCGGTTGCCCTTCAGTAGTGGGAATGCGGCAGCCCAGTTTATTTGCCCGGCTAGCGGCTTCAGCCGGAGTTCATGGTTCCCGACCGTCGGATAGACCCGCGCCCACTTGGCCCACGAAGACGCTTCCTGCTCAAAAACTGCCCAATCGCGAGGATCGCTCCCATGAAAGGGAATGTCCCCGGTGATAAGCATCGCATCGGCGTGCTCGGTCGCGACCTTCTCCGCTAGCCACTTCCGTGCCCGAGGATTCGTGTCCTGAGTGTTCGCCGGATCGGTGAATCGCATGTCGCCGTAAACCAGGATGCGCAGCTTCTGCTGCGGGCTGACGCCCGGCACCACGAAGGTCGGCTGGTCCGGATGATCCAGCGCCGACTGCGCCCGAGCGGCACCAAACGGCATCAGAGAGAAGGCCGCCAGCGCAAACGCCGCCGCCAGCCAGCGCAGCCGAGCGAGCATCCTGCTCACCTTCCTCCGCCGCCGACGAAGTGGACAACCTCAAAGCGGTCTCCGCTTTCGACCGGAGTCGTCGCCCACTCACTCCGGCGGACGATCTCTCCATTGCGCTCTACGGCGATGCGGTCCGCTTTCATCTCCAGCGCTGCGATGAGCGCATCAACGGTTGCCGCCGGAGGGTCAATGCTCACCTTGCGCGGCTGGCCATTGAGAACGATCTCCATCTCCCGAGAGTATCAGCCGAAATCCGCAGCCGCAGCGGACCGCCGGCGCGGTTACCCGCCGAAAAGACGACCCACGATGCGCTGGTAGAGCGATGGCATCACCGGGCACGCATAGTAGACCTTGCGATTCGCAGCCATGAGCAGTTGCATCGCCTCCACCCGCGGATCCCTGCTGTAAATGGACGAGAGCGAACCTGACTCATGCGCATACTCATCGGCCAGATACTCAATGGCGTGGCCCAGAATCTCCAGGGCGAAGCCGGCCTCGGGCGTAGTGCGACGCCGGACAGACCGCACTCCCAGGCCCGTAGGCATGGCGTGGACGGTGGTATGCACCACTCCCGACGGATGCGGCTGGTGCGGCGGACCAGGCTGCCGATCGTCCGCTGGCTTTTTGGCCGCGGGCACTACTTTTAACTTGGGAAGAGCGGGAGATGCTGCCATCGGAACCCTCCGCGAACTGTCTACGTCATGCAACATATCGGCAGTTCTCGGCTGGCGGTGAGGAATCCTCTTCTTTTTTTCTTCGCCTGTCCCTCTACGGGAATCCCTGCCGAAATGGGAACCGCTCCTGACCTCGCGTACCACCGAACGCCAGCCTCTCGATCATCCTTTCATTGGAAAACTACGACTTAACCGCGCTTGCTTGACTGAGTTGCAGCCTCACCCTAATCTCGAAGGAGACGCCGCGCGGTGCAGAACACGGCCTCCCCAAGTAAGGACCGCATGCAGACAACCCATTACTTCTGGAACTACCTTCCTCTGCTCCTGCAGATTCTTGCCGCGGTAGGGCTGGGAGCGGGCATGGTCGGGGGCTCCTTCTTTATCGGCAAGCATCGCCGTACCATCGCGAAACTCGAAACCTATGAGTGCGGCATCGTCGCCGAGGGCGACGCACGCGGCCGCTTCTCGGTCCGCTTCTACATGGTCGCGATGCTGTTTATCCTGTTCGACGTCGAAGCCGTCTTCCTGCTGCCTTGGGCCGTCATCTACCGCCAGCTGCCGGCAATCACTGGCTCACGCTTCTTCGGCTTCTGGGAGATCCTCGTCTATCTCGGCTTCGTGGTGGTCGGCATCTTCTACATCGTCAAAAAGGGCGTTCTCGACTGGGCCGCCGACCGGGGGGACCTCTAGCTCATGCAGGACGCGTATGACAAAGCCGCAGTTCTTGCCGAGCACGGCGCAAACCCCGCGATCCAGGCAATCCAGTCCGCCATGCCCGCGGCGCTGCTCGACGCCAAGTTCGACCGCGGCGAGCTGACGCTGAAGATCGCGCGCGAATACATCCGCGCCGCGGCGACGCTGGTGCAGAAGGCAGGTTACAACTTCCTCGAAGACGTCACCTGCGTGGA
The DNA here is from genome assembly GCA_036488835.1 of Acidobacteriaceae bacterium. Classification (GTDB taxonomy): domain Bacteria; phylum Acidobacteriota; class Terriglobia; order Terriglobales; family Acidobacteriaceae; genus KBS-83. The sequence continues at coordinate 209 of DASXGY010000426.1, read as the reverse complement.
CTACTACCCGGGCGAACCGCGCTTCCAGGTCATCTATCACATCGTTTCGTACAGCCTGAAGGCTCGCTTGCGGCTCGCTGCTCCGATCGAAAGTATCGATCTCGAGATCGACAGCATCGTGCCGGTCTGGCCTTCGGCCGACTTTTATGAGCGCGAAGTCTTCGACCTCTTCGGGATCCGCTTCGGCGGTCATCCCAACCTGCGCCGCA
>DASXGY010000398.1:0-13096 GCA_036488835.1 Acidobacteriaceae bacterium | reverse complement strand
GATGCTCACCACGGGTCTGATCGTGGCTTACGGCTACGGGATGGAGCTCTTCATGAGCTGGTTCTCGGCCAGCCACTGGGAGTACTTCGCATTCTGGAACCGCATGTTCGGCCCCATGGGCTGGAGCTACTGGGTATTGATTACCTGCAACATCGCGCTGCCGCAGTTTCTATGGTTGCGCTATGTGCGCACCAATGTCGGGCTCATGTTCCTCATGTCGTTCATCGTGAACACCGGCATGTGGTTTGAGCGGTTCGTGATTGTCGTGACCAGTCTCTACCGTGACTTCCTGCCGTCCTCGTGGGGCACCTACAGGGCGACCCGCTGGGACTACGGCACGTTTATCGGTACGCTTGGACTCTTCACATTTCTCTTCTTCCTGTTCATTCGTTTCCTGCCCATGATCCCTATGTCGGAGCTGCGCATTCTGCTGCCCCAGGCGAAGGTGAATCCCGCGCCGGAAGCCGCGCATGAGGCTGGTGACTGATGCCATTTCCTGAGGGTGTCTACGGCCTGCTGGCCGAATTCGATTCCGTCACGTCGCTGACCGCGGCTGCGGCGACCGCTTACAAAGACGGCTGGCGCCGTCTGGACTGCTACACGCCCTATCCATGCGAAGAGGCGGCGGAGGCCATCGGGTTTCATCGCAACTATGTCCCGCTGATCACCCTGGTCGGCGGATTGATGGGCTGCGTAGCGATGTTCCTGATGGAGACGTGGATCAACGTCTGGGCGTATCCGTTGAATATCGCCGGTCGCCCATATTACTCCTGGCCGGCCTTCGTGGTGCCTGCCTACGAGTGGACGATTTTGTGGGCGGGCCTAACCGCGGCCTTCGGCATGCTGGCACTGAACGGTTTGCCCGCACCGTATCACCCGCTCTTCAACGCGCCGAACTTTCGTACCGGAGCAAGCTCGGACAAGCTCTTCCTGTGTCTTGAAGCGCGGGATCCGAAGTTCTCGCTGGCCGAGTCGCGGGCGTATCTCGAGGCAATGCATCCGGTTTCGATCGTGGAGGTGGAGTATTAAGCCGAGGAATCCAGCTTCGTATCCAGATGGCCTCCGGGACGCCAGTATGTATGCGCGGCGAGGTCTTGGCCTGTGTGCGATGGCCGCCGTCGTTCTGATTGCTGGCTGCCGCCAGGACATGCAAGACGAGCCGAAGATGTTTCCCCAGCGTGGAACGTCGTTCTACGTAGATGGCCGGTCCGCCCGCCAGCAAGTGATCCATACTGTTGCACGCGGGCAGGTCAATATCGGGGACTTCTACCACACCGGCCTGCAGGACGGAAAGGAAGTGGATGCGCTGCCCTTCCCCGTGAACATGGCAGTTCTGGAGCGCGGCCAGGAGCAATTCAACACCTATTGCAGCCCGTGCCACTCGCGGGTCGGCAACGGCGCAGGCATGATCGTCCAGCGCGGCTACATGCCGGCGAGCAATTTCCATGATGCCAAGCGGATGGCCGAGCCGCTGAGCCACTATTTCTATGTCATCTCCCACGGTTATGGCGCCATGCCCGACTATGCCGAGCAGGTGCCGACCGCTGATCGCTGGGCCATAGCGGCCTACATTCGCGCGCTGCAGTTAAGCCTGAACGCGAAACAGAGCGATGTGCCAGCGGGGATTGCCATCCGGCAGTTGGGTGAGGTGGCGGAGCAGCAGGGCTTGCCCGCGAGCTATGCGCAACCGTGGAAGATGCCGGACACTGCGGTCTATGCGACCCCTGCGGGTCCGGGCACACCGGGAATGGCTCCGGCTGAGAACATCACGACGCCCGTAACGAGTCGGCATCCGGTGTACGAGCTTGAGAACGGGGACAGCTCCACTGTCGCCAACCCGGAGACCGCGCCTACAGTGAATAAGTACGGGTACGGCCAACCTACCGCCGCTGTCCCGGCCCAGAAAGGTGGACCGAAGTGAGGGTAGAAATACGGTGACGAACGGATATAGCTACGCAACACGATCCCTGACCGGCGACCCGGCCGCTTCTTCCGCCCTGCTGGCGGGATGGCGTAGGCGCGCCCTCACCTTCGGGGCGGTGTTCACTATCCTGGCCGTGGTGCTGGTGGTGCTGAGCGAACTGATGGAGCACGACGGCTTCCTTCACCTGCTCACTTCCTGGCTGATGGGCTCCATGCTGTGCTGGGGCTTCTCGCTCGGCGGGCTCGCGCTGCTGATGGTGCAGTACTGCTCCGGCGGCAAATGGGGACTGCTCGTCCGGCGCCCACTCGAGGCGATGAGCCGCACGTTGTGGCTCACTGCGCTGATGTTCCTGCCCATCCTGATCTTCATGAAGAAGATCTATCTCTGGGCGCGCTACAGCAATCCATCCGAGGTTGCCCAGGCGTTGAGCCGCGGGCTTATCGACAAGGGCCAGGCGCACGCACTCAACTGGAAGCACCCCATGCTCAGTCCGGTTAGCGTGGTCGTCCAGCTAGCCTTCTGCTTCGCCATCTGGTTCACATACGTGTTTTTCATGAACCGTTGGTCCCTGCAGCGTGACGCCGATCCCAACCCCAATGTGCCTTTCTGGCAGAAGCGTTTCGAGAACATCAGCGGCTTCGGCATCGTGGTGTATTCGCTCACGCTCACTGCTCTGGTGATCGACCTGGTGATGTCCGCCAACATCACCTGGTTTTCCACGATGTACGGTCTCAACTACCTGGTCGCGCAGGGCTATGCGGTGCTGGCGCTGTCGGTGATCACGGTGGTCAGCCTTTCGAAGGCGGAGCCGATGAAGACCGTCCTGCGGACGGTCGAGCAGCACGATCTGGGCAAGCTGATGTTTGCCTTCGTGATGCTGAACATCTATCTCAACTTCTCGCAGTTCCTGATTATCTGGTCCGGCAACTCGCCGGAGGAGATTTCCTGGTATCTGGACCGTATCCGGGGGCACTGGGGCATCATCTTCACCTTCGACTTCATCTTCCATTGGCTGATCCCGTTTTGCCTGCTGCTCTCGCGCGACATCAAGCGCAACAAGCGGCGCATCGTGATGGTAGGCATGTGGATGGTCTTTGCGCGCTGCTGGGATATGTTCCTGCTGATCGAGCCGAACTTTTCGCCGCGCAACCTGCACTTCTCCATTGGTATTCTTGAGTACATAGCCGTGCCCGGCGCGATGATCTCCTTCTGGGTGGTGGCCTACATCAGCCAGCTCGGCAAACGGCCGCTGGTGCAGACCAATGACCCGCATCTGGCGGAGATTCTGGAGGCCGAACATGCACACGCCTGATACTCCGGAAAAAAATCCGCAGAAGCAGCATGGCCTCTCCTCGACCGGTCACGGGGTGCCCACGCCGGGCTACGAAACCTCGGACGTCAAGGTCGGTGGCATTGCCGTCTTCCTAATCTCGCTGTTCGTCTTCCTGATCATCTTCTTCGTCTTCTGCTTCGGCATGGGCAAGGTGATCAACAACGCGCTCATCAAGCACGACGGTCCGCCAAACAAGTGGAACCAATTCCAGTATTCACCGGAGAGCAGAGGCAAGAACCTGGAATCGAACGCGGTGCTGGAGCAGCAGCAGCTTCACGCAATGACAGCGCGTTTCCCCACGCCGCAGCTCCAGATGGATGATGGCGACCAGGACGTCGTGGACCTGCATGACCGCGAAGACCTGCTGCTGGATCACTACACCTGGGTGAATCAACAGCAGGGGGTGGTGCGCATCCCTATCGGCCAGGCAATGCAGATCATCGCACAGCGCGGATTGCCGGTGGTTTCGGGCGGTCCGACGGAACCGCTGATGACTGCCGACGCGCAGCCGGGAGTGACGGCGCCGTTGACCAATGGCTTCGCCCGCACCGGATACGAGCAGCGGCTGGAAGTGGAGCAGTCGCGGCAGCAGCAGGAGCAGCACAAGGAATCGAAACCAGGTGAGCAGGCGCGACTGGCGCCGGTACACCCGTAAAAGGACCAGGGCAAAGGAGCAGTATGAAGCAGCAACCGACATCCACGAAGCACGAGAAGGTGCCCCGGACTCCATCCCGGACATGGCGCACACTCGCGGCTGCGTGCGTCTTGGTGCTTTCCTGCGCCCTCGGCGTCCATGCGCAGGTCTCGCCGACGGGCCAGAAGCAGATGGGGGAGCCGGCAGATGACAAGCTGCCGACGTTGCTACACGGTGTGACCGTCGAACAGCACCTCAACCAGCAGCTCCCGCTCGATGCAACCTTTGCCGACGAGACGGGCAAAACCGTAAAGCTGGGACAGTATTTCGACGGCAAGCATCCGGTGCTGCTGGCCTTGGTCTATTACAAGTGCCCGATCCTTTGCTCGGAAGAGCTCAAGGGCCTGACCGGCGCGCTTGAAATGGTGAGCTATCAGCCGGGCAAGGACTTCCAGATCGTCGCCATCTCCATCGATCCGACGGAGACGCCGGCAGTCGCCGCGTCGAAGAAGCGGGAGTACGTCACGTATTACGGTCATCCTGAGAGCGCACCGGGATGGCACTTCCTCACCGGCCAGCAACCGGCGATTGACGCTATCGCCAAGGCGACCGGCTTCGGCTATGTTCGCATGGCCGGACCGGACGGCAAGATGAATCAGTTTGCCCACGCCAGCGCGATCCAGATTGTGACGCCGGAGGGCAGAATTGCGCAATACTACCTCGGGGTCGAGTATTCCCCGCAGGATCTCCGGCTGGGACTGATCGAGGCCTCCAACCACAAGATCGGCACGCCAGTAGATACGATCCTGACCTACTGCTACCGCTACGATCCGACACTCAACCGCCACAGTTTGCTCATCGCGCGCATCGTGCAGGCGGGGTGTCTTCTAACAGTTTTGATTTTGGGAAGTTACATGCTGGTGATGTTCCGCCGGGATATCAGGAGCAGCCGGGCGATCGCACACGAGCAACATTCAGCGAAGGTGTAAGCCAGGCAGGTCACGGCAGGTTCAGGAAAAGGAACGCAGGTAAAGGGAACGATGCATTTTTTCAGTCCAGTCCTTTGGCAATTCTTGGTCAAGTGGCTCACCGAGTTCGCGCTGTTTCCGCCGGAGGCCTCGGCGATTGCGCCCTACATGGACGCCTTTTACTTCTTCCTGGTGCTGATCTCGCTCGTGGGTCTGGTGCTGGTCGGGCTCATGGTGGGCACCTTTTCCATCATGTTCCGCAAGGAAAAGAACCCACATGCCACGCACATTGAAGGCTCCACGCTGCTTGAAGCCACATGGACCATCATTCCGCTGGCGCTCTTCATGGTCTGCTTCGTTTGGGGCGCGCTACTCTACTTCCGCATCTACAACCCGCCGACCAATGCGATGAACATCTACATCGTCGGCAAGCAGTGGATGTGGAAGGCTGAGCATCCCGACGGTCAGCATGAGATCAATGCGCTGCACATACCGATCAACCGCGACGTGCAGCTCACTATGATTTCGCAGGATGTCTTTCACAGCTTCTCGATCCCGGCGTTCCGCGTGAAGCGTGAGGTCATCCCTGGGCGCTACTCGACCGTCTGGTTCCGTGCGACCCAACCGGGCACGTACCATCTGTTTTGTACGCAATACTGCGGCACGCTGCACTCGTCGATGATCGGCCAGATCGTCGCCATGTCGCCGGAGGATTACCGGAAGTGGACTGCCGGGTCAACCAGTGGGCAGTCTCTTGCCCAGAATGGCGAGCGGCTTTTTGCCAGCATGGGATGCGTCTCCTGCCATAGCGCCACTGCCGGAGCGAGAGGGCCGAATCTTGCGGGGCTCTACGGATCGAAGGAGATGCTGGCCGACGGCAAGACGGTAACGGTAGACGATGCTTTCCTGCGGGGCTGCATTCTGAACCCCTCAACACACGTGGTGATGGGCTACGTGCCCATCATGCCGACCTTCCAGGGGCAGATTAGTGAAGAGGGCCTGATCGACCTGGTGGAATACATCAAGAGCCTTGACACAGCGGATCGTATTCGTCAGACACTGAACGACAGCCACTACTCGCCCAATCAGGCAGGCGCCAAGGGCGCGGCGCCGAATTACCGTTCGCGGCAGCTCACCGGGGCAGATCAGATGCCCGACGCGAAACCGGACACATCGTCTTCGAAGGGGATGGGGCCTTCGCCACAATGAGTACAATCGTCCGTCTTCCCAACCAGCAGGATGCAACGCTGCCCAAGCGCAGCTATTTGAACAGCGAGTACGGCCTGAAGAGCTGGCTGCTCACGGGAGACCATAAGCGGATCGCGATCCTGTATCTGATCTCGATCACGTTCTTCTTCTTCCTGGGTGGCGCCTTTGCCGGCTTGATCCGGCTGGAGCTCCTGACGCCGCTTCCGGATCTGGTCTCGTCCGACACCTATAACAAGCTCTTCACCATGCATGGCATCATCATGGTCTTCTTGTTCCTGGTGCCCTCGGTGCCGGCGACCATCGGAAATTTCGTGCTGCCGATCATGGTGGGTGCACGCGACCTCGCCTTTCCCAAGATAAACCTGCTGAGCTGGTATCTCTATATCGTGGCCGGTATCTTCACCGTGTCGGCGCTCGTTCTTGGTGGCGTTGATACCGGCTGGACATTCACCACGCCGCTAAGCACGCACTACCTGAACACCCATGTCATTACCGCGGCAATGGGCGTCTTTATCGCGGGATTTAGCTCCATCTTTACCGGGCTGAACTTCATCGTCACGACGCACCGCATGCGGGCGCCGGGCATGACCTGGTTCCGCCTGCCGCTCTTTGTCTGGTCGCACTATGCGGCATCCGTCCTGATGGTGCTGGGCACCCCCGTTTTGGCCATCACACTGGTACTGGTTGCTCTCGAGCGCGCCTTCGGCATCGGCGTCTTCGATCCCACCAAGGGCGGCGATCCGCTGCTCTTCCAGCATCTCTTCTGGTTCTACTCGCACCCGGCCGTCTACATCATGATTTTGCCCGGCTTCGGCGTGATCTCGGAAGTCATCAGCACCTTCTCGCGCAAGCGGGTCTTCGGTTACACCGCCGTCGCCTTCTCCTCCATCGCCATCGCCGTCTTTGGCTTCTTCGTCTGGGCGCACCACATGTTCATCATGGGTGTCTCCAACTACTCGGCGCTGGTCTTTTCGCTGCTCACCATGCTGGTGGCGGTGCCTTCTGCCATCAAGATATTTAACTGGTCCGCGACGCTCTACAAGGGGTCGATCACTTTCGAGACCCCGATGCTCTATGCCTTCGGCTTTATGGGTCTCTTCACCATCGGCGGTCTCACCGGGGTCTTCCTCGGCTCGCTGGGCATGGACATCCACCTGACCGAGACCTACTTCATTGTGGCCCACTTCCACTTTGTCATGGTGGGTGGCATGCTGATGTCCTACCTTGCAGGCGTCCACTTCTGGTGGCCGAAGATGACCGGGCGCATGTATCCGGAAGGTCTTTCCAAGCTGGCCGCCGTCGTCACTTTCATCGGCTTCATCCTCACCTTCTTCCCGCAGTTCATCCTCGGTTATCTGGGCATGCCGCGCCGCTATCATGCGTATCCGCCGGAGTTCCAGGTGCTCAATGTGCTTTCGACCGCAGGCGCATCCGTGCTTGGTATCGGCTATCTTCTGCCGATGATCTACATGACCTGGTCGCTGAAGTACGGCGCGATTGCAGGCTCCAACCCGTGGCAGGCGACCGGCCTGGAATGGCAGATCCAATCCCCGCCGCCGACCGAGAATTTCCTCGAGACCCCGATCGTGGACTACGAGGCGTACGACTACGAGTGGCTGGCGAACAAGACTCAGCACGAGGTAACGACCGTTGGATAGCCAAACCGTTGCAGCCCGTCAGGAAGGGGAGATCGCGCACCACGAAGGCGCGCATCCGCACTACCTGCGCCACCACTTCGAAACGGTGGAGCAGCAGAAGGAGGCTGTCTCCTTCGGGATGTGGCTCTTCCTGCTGACCGAAATCATGTTCTTCGGCGGCCTCTTCATGGCCTACCTGCTGTACCGCAACTGGTACTACGATGCCTTCGTCTCGGCGTCGAATACGCTGGGCATCGGGCTGGGAACGACGAACACCGCCGTCCTGATCATCTCCAGCTTCACCATGGCCATGGGTGTCTACTGCGCAGAGATGCGCAACAAGCGCGGGCTCATGCTCTCGTTGAGTGCCACCATCCTGCTCGGGCTCGTCTTCCTTGGCATCAAGACCATCGAGTACCACGACAAGTACACGGAACACCACATCCCCGGCGCGAACTTCTCGATCGACGATTTCGTGCATCCGGCAGACAAGCGCGATGTGGCCCTGGCGCCGGACGTCGCGCAGCACGCGCAAATCTTTTTCTTCCTCTACTTCGCCATGACCGGGATGCACGCGCTGCACATGATTATCGGCATCTCCATTCTGTTTGGCCTACTTTATAAGGCTTCGAAGGACGCCTATACCACTGGGCACACCTCTATCATCGACAACTTCGGCTTGTACTGGCACTTTGTCGATATCGTGTGGATATTTCTATTTCCGTTGCTTTACCTGATCAGCCGTCATCCATTGCACTAGCTGCTCATTCGCCTGAGGAGAAGACCGTGTCACACCCTACACTCGAAGACGCGCACGCTGAACCACACATTGTCGGTCCTAAGGTTTATGGACTGATCCTGCTGGCGCTGCTGTGTCTCACCGCACTGACAACGGGCATCGCCTTTGTAAATCTCGGCGTCTTTAGCCCCATCGTCGCTATCGGTATCGCCGTCATCAAGATGACGCTGGTCATTCTTTTCTTCATGCATGTGAAGTACAGCTCGCGTCTGGTGATGCTGACTGTCGGCGCCGGCTTCTTCACTTTCATCGTGCTGATCACGATGACTTTGAGCGACTATATGAGCCGGGCGTGGGGACTTTGGTAGTCTGAGCGATTTTCCACGAACGGGCGGCCTGCGGGCCGCCCGTTCTGCTGCTGCATCTTATGACGGATGACAGAGAACCCTGACGCACTCAGCAGCCTGCCTGAGCCGCTGCGCAAGTTGGCGGAGGGGCCGCGCGTGCGCGTCCGGCGAAACGGGATTCCGGCGTCGGACGCGAGGTGCGTCGTCTACTGGATGCAGCGAGCGCAGCGCGGCGTCGATAACCCGGCGCTAGGTTGCGCGATTGATGTAGCCAACGAACTCAAGCTGCCGGTGGTGGCGTTCTTCTCCGCCATCTCCAACTTCCCGCGCGCCAACCTGCGACATTATGCCTTTCTGAATCAGGGCCTGCACGACGCCGAGCAGGATCTGGCCGAGCGCGGTGTGCCGCTGATCGTTCGGCGGCCGCCCGAGAATTCGCTGGAGCGCTTCCTGCACGAGGTGGGCGCGGGCATCGTGATTGGGGACGAGAATCCGCTGCGCGAACCGGAGCGCTGGCGCCGGGTGCTCGCGGGACGGCTGAAGATCCCGTTCTGGACGGTGGATGCCGATGTCGTTGTACCGTCGTTACTGTTTACCAAAGGCTTCTATGCGCAGCATCTCTTCCGGCGGCAGCTCGACCCGCTGCTTCCGGAGTATCTTGCGGAACCGACGGACGCGAAGCTCGAGAAGCACTGGTCGCATACGAAGATCGAGCGGTGGCATCTGGACGATGACATCACCAAAGGCTGGCGGCATTTCGACCGGCGCGTGAAGCCGGTGGATACGTTTCGCGGCGGCGCGCACGCGGCGGCCAAGCGTCTGGGGTACTTTGTCGAGCACCAGCTTGCGGAGTACGAGACAGGGCGGCGGCAACCACAGATGAATGGCACAAGTCAGCTCTCGCCATATCTGCACTTCGGGCACATCAGCCCGCTGCGCGTTGCCCTGGAAGTGAAGCGGGCCGCAGATGCGGGCACTGCGCCGCAATCGGCGTATGACGCATACATCAACGAGCTGATTGGCTGGCGCGAGCTGGCGGTGAACTTCGTCATCCATGCGCGCGCGACGTATGACTCGATCGAGTGCGCGGAGCCATGGGCGGAGAAGACGCTGCGCGAGCATCTGCGCGACCGGCGCGCGTATGAGTACACGTACGAACAATTGAAGCGCGGCGAGACGCATGATGCGCTCTGGAACGCGGCACAGTTACAAATGGTCCGCTACGGATGGATGCACAATATCCTACGCATGTACTGGGCGAAGAAAATCCTGGAGTGGACGCCCAACCCGGCGCGGGCCTTCGAGTGGGCGGTGCTGTTGAACGATACGTACGAGCTGGACGGCCGCGACCCAAACTCGTATGCGGGGATCGCATGGGCGGTCGCAGGCAAGTTTGACCGTCCTTGGTTCGAGCGGGAGATCTTCGGCACCATCCGATACATGTCCGCCGCGTCGACGGGGAAGAAATTTGATTCCAAGCTATACATGGCATTGGTAGCCAACCCGGAGATGGCGGCGGAGCAGATGTTCGCAGCGCCGAGCAGCGAGTGAGATACGCCCGAACCGCATCAGGGACGGCTGTAAGCACCCTCCATTCGGCGGTCAGGAGTCCAACGGTGGCGTAGATGTGGGCTTCAAATTTGGCGCCGCGCCCGGAAGCATTTGTGGAGTTTTCCAGTCCCGGCTTGGACGAGGCGGGGCGAGGTGCGCTCCATGTTCTGGCCAGAGCAGCGGTTCCGATCGCGGTGCTCGACAAATCAGCACTATCAGTGGCACGCCGCCTCTATGATTTGGGTATGTCTGAGCTGGTTCAGCCCGGGTCTGGGATTGGTGCGATGCGCACGCCGTCGTGTGCTCCCGGGCGGCCGTCAGAATGGTTTTCTGGCTGCAGGCAGTCACGCTGGTGTGGATGCTGATAGAGTGCGGCGTCTCGATCTATGCCGCGAAGATGGCGCACAGCGTGGCGTTGCTGGCCTTCGGATCCGATAGTTTTGTCGAGCTGCTGTCTGCGTCGCTGGTGCTGGCGCAATGTTTTCCGAGTGTCTCGATTGCTGAGCGGCGCGCCAACCGGGTTGCGGGTGGTCTGCTCTTCCTGCTTGCCGGCATGGTTGCGGCGACAGCGATTGCCGCGCTGATTCTGCGGGTGAAGCCGGAAACGAGCCGAATCGGGATGGCCATTACGATCGCGGCCCTGGTGGCGATGCCGGTGCTGGCCTGGCTGAAACGCCGGGAGGCGCGGCGAACCGGTCATGCTGCGCTGGCCGCTGACGCGGTGCAGTCGGCGACCTGCGCGTATCTCGCGATGGTCACGCTGGCGGGGCTGGCTGCGAACGCTGTCTTTCACATTGCATGGATGGACGGTCTGGCCGCGCTGGTTGCAGTGCCGATCCTGCTCAAGGAAGGACATTCGGCGTGGCGTGGACGGGGCTGCGCCTGCTGCTGAAGTTTTGACGATGGCGGAGCGCGCAATTGTCGGGTTTCATCGCGATGAACAGGGCGACTGGGTTGCCGAACTGGAGTGCGGGCATGGGCAGCATGTGCGGCATCGGCCGCCGTGGGAGCTGCGGCCATGGGTGATGACCGAGGAGGGCCGTCGGGCACATCTGGGACAAATGCTGCGGTGCTTGCGCTGCGACAAGGAGCAAGAACTTTCATTCGGTATTGCGTTTCGCGAAACTCTGCATAAGCATCTGCTGACCCTTTACACCTGCAAGGAAAATGCTTTAATGGTTCGCACTGTCCCCTAGATATCCCGAAAACCTGAACCGGCGTGGAACGGACGCGGAGGCAAGCTATGGGTCTGGCAGCGTGGTTGAATCTGAAGGGCACGGACGTTGGGGCCTTCGTGGTCGCGGTCCTGCTCGGATATCTGGCGGCATTCCTGATGCCGCCAGGCTGGTGGGCTGTCTATACAGCCATTCTGGTTTCCTATCACATTTTCCTTGCATGGTTGGTACTGACTGCGGACAACGAATCCGGAATTTCGCTGCCGATTGTTTCCACTATCGCAACTCATCTTGCCTGCATGGTCGTGGTGCTCGCGCTCGGGTTGGGAAGCCATAGGACATCACCCTTCGGCTTATTCCGATATGGAATCGCCGGGCTGGCGATCTTCGAACGCGCCTGGCTCTTCAGTGGGAAAGGTACTTCGGCCAGTGTGCAGATTGCCGTCGAGGTCGTCCCGAGCACCAGCCCAATCCTTACCGCGACGGCAGAGGATTACCGGGACTGGCAGCTCTACTTGGCGCAGCAGAAAGCAGGTTCGCGCAAGATGGGAAGCTCGTTGAAGGCAGAGTACGAACAGTGGCTGTTGACGCGGGCAAAGAACCGTCCATCAGATGACGGCATGCGGGAGAGGTGAAGGATGGCGCTGGATGTGCGCGGGGCGACGACGCTGCTGCAGGTTTACGATATGCCGACATCGGTGCGATTCTATCGCGATGTGCTGGGTTTTGAGATAGTGAGCCACTCGCCGCATCGGGGCGGCGACCCGGACCGCTTCCACTGGTGCTGGCTGCGGCTGGGCGGCGCGGATCTGATGCTGAACACAGCGTATGAATTCGACGAGGAGCGGCCGGTGCCTCCGGATGCGGCGCGGGTAGCGGCACATGGGGATACGGGACTGTTCATCGGATGTCCGGACGTGGATGCGGCGTACGAAGAGTTGCGCGCCAAGGGCGTGGACGTAAAGAAGCCGCACCTGGCACCGTACGGAATGAAGCAGATGAGCCTGCGCGATCCGGATGGCTATGGCCTGTGTTTTCAGTGGGAGGCGACGACATGAAGTGCCACCACGGTGATTATGATCTGGCGCACTCGCATCTGCTGGCCGCAGTGGGTGATCTTTGCGCCTCTATGGTCGGAGGTTTCTGATAGTCCGCACTTAGTTTCATCGCGTTCCAGGCGAGGTATGGTGGGGCGCGGTGTCCGTGGCTGCGCCGGCATTCGCAGCAAGGGGTAAGATAGCGCCGATGCCGGTCTGGCTGTCGGCTTTCTAGCTTAGGGAAGGTCTGAAATCAAAGAAGCCCTCTTCAGATTGCCTCAAGGTACTTAAATGGCCGCATACCGTGGCTCTTCCAGAAGTACGCAAGGATGATGACACTGGCGACCGCGGCATACGCGCACCATACCGAGGTGAAAGCGTAACGCTTGACGCCCATCACAATCAGCAGGATGACGACATTGGCGATGCCGAAGAGCACCATGTCGTTGATTTTCGAAAACAGAAGGGAGCCGCAGGTCACGATGACATAGAGAATCGCGACGAAGGTGTTGTTGGTGGCGGGATTGAGATAGACAATGCTA
>DASXGY010000373.1:0-2403 GCA_036488835.1 Acidobacteriaceae bacterium | reverse complement strand
ACACGCGAATCGCTGACGGCGATTCATCCGCAGCTTGCTGGTCTGTCGCCCGATCAGCTCTGCGTCGAGCCATTCTCCCGGGACCTGCTCGCTGCACGCGGCGTCAAGGTGCTCTTTCTCGCTACGCCGCATGAGCAGTCGCGCAAGCTTGTTCCCGAGGCGCTGGAACGGGGACAGCGAAGCGGTTTACGCATTGTTGACCTGAGCGGTGCGTGGCGCCTCGAAGATCCATGGAATCGTGCCATCTACAAGTTTTCCGACGAGGGCTCGCCCGTCGCTGCGAAGACGCAATCGGAAGCCGTCTACGGCTTACCGGAGCTGCACCGCGATGCAATCGCCAAGGCGCGGCTGGTGGCGAATCCCGGCTGCTATGCGACGGCCATCATCCTCGCGCTCAAGCCGCTGGTGGCAGCCGGCTGGGTCGGTCTCGATCGCGGCATCGTCTGCGACGCCAAGTCCGGCGTCTCCGGCGCGGGCAAAGAGCCGACCGCGAAGACGCACTTCATGTACGCGGCGGACAATCTCTCCGCCTACGCGCTTTTCGCCCATCGCCATACCGGTGAGCTACTGGAGCAACTTGAAATCGCGGCAGACGACATCACCTTTACCCCGCACCTGCTGCCGATTCCTCGCGGCATTCTCGCCACCGTCTATGTGACGTTTCGGGAGCGGCACACCGCGGAAGACGTCGAAGCGTGTCTGCGCGGTTTCTATGCAGGTTTTCCCATGGTGCGTGTGCACGCGGCCGGGCAGTTGCCGCAAATCCAGCACGTCGCGCGTACAAACTTTTGCGACCTCGGCTTCCAGCTCGCTCCGGATGGTCGACGAGCAATTGTCATCAGTTGTCTCGACAACCTGCTGAAGGGCGCCGCCGGGCAGGCGGTACAGAATCTGAACGTGATGAGTGGATGGCAACAGACGGAAGGATTGCTATGAGATATGTGGTCAAGCTGGGAGGCACGGCGCTCGAAAATGCCGAGACGCTGCACGGCTGTGCTCAGGCGATCGTCGAGATGGTGCGCGATGGACATCAGGTCGCGGTGGTGCATGGCGGCGGTGTCGCGCTGACCCGCACGCTGAAGGCGCTCGGCAAGCAGAGTGTCTTTGTCGCAGGCCTGCGCATCACGGATGCGGAGACGCGCGATGCCGCGCTGATGGTATTGGCCGGCCGCGTCAACAAAGACCTCGTCGCTGCGCTCGGGGCGCATGGCCAGCCCGCCGTCGGGCTCTCCGGCGGCGATGGCCTGGTCTTTCGCGCGCGGAAAAAGCGCACCGCTCCCGATCTCGGTTTTGTCGGCGAAATCGTTAGCTCCGATCCACGCTGGCTCGAAGCGATCTGGAAGATGGGTGCCGTTCCCGTCCTGTCGAGTCTCGCGCTCGGTTTCGACGGCGAATACTACAACATCAATGCGGACGAGATGGCATCTGCCTGCGCGGTCGCCGCTCATGCCGACGCTTTGGTCTTCCTCACCGACGTGCCCGGAGTGCGCGGTGCGGATGGCCAGGTGATGCGCTGGCTCTCGGTCGACCAAATCGCTCCGCTTATCCGCGACGCGATCATCAGCGGCGGCATGCTGCCCAAGCTCGGCGCCTGTCGCGAGGCGCTGCTGCACGGCGTGAAGCGCGTCCGCATTTTGCCCGCGGAGGAGGCCTCATCGATGCCTGACCTGCTGCAATCAAAGATCGTCCACGGAACGGAGGTGCTGGTCGCATGAGCCACTCCCTCGAACTCGCAGCGGCTGAGCTGGCTGCCGTACAAGCGGCCGAAGCAAAGCTGTTGCTCCAGACCTACGAGCGCAACCCGATCCTTTTTGTCGGCGGCGAAGGTGTGCACCTCATCGATGAACAGGGCAACCGTTACCTCGACCTGCTCAGCGGCATAGGTGTCAATGCGCTGGGCTACGCACACCCGGCGATCGAAGAAGCCATAGCGCAGCAGAGCAAGAAGCTGTTGCACATCTCGAATCTCTTCTTCCACACCGGCCAGGCGGAGCTTGCCGCGCGGCTCACTGAGATGACCGGGATGGACCGCGCATTTTTCTCAAACAGCGGCACCGAGGCCTGGGAGGCAGCGCTGAAGCTGGCGCGGCTCTACGCGGGCACGCGCCGCAGCAAGGGCGCACGGATCGGAACGAAGTTCCTTGCGCTCGATCACAGCTTTCACGGTCGCACCATGGGCTCGGTCGCAACGACGGAAAAGGAAAAATACCGCGCCCCATTCATGCCGGTGATGCCGGGCGTCGACTTTGTTCCCTTCAACGATGTCGGTGTGTTGCGTTCCGCGTTTTCGGATGAATATTGCGCCATCTGCGTCGAAGCGGTGCAGGGTGAGGGCGGCATTCGTCCGGTCTCGCAGGAGTTCCTCGATGCAGCGCGCGAGCTCACGCGCTCGACTGGCGCGCT
>DASXGY010000402.1:0-2784 GCA_036488835.1 Acidobacteriaceae bacterium | reverse complement strand
CATACGCGATGACGATGCCGGCAACGGAACCGGCGACGGCGAGGACGGCGCTTTCGAGAAGCAACTGGCGCAATAGTTGCGTGAAACGGGCACCGAGTGTGGCGCGGGTGGCGAACTCACGGCGGCGGCGTATGCTGCGGGCGAGCAGCAGGTTGGCGAGGTTGGCGCAGGCGATAAGCAGGAGCAGGCCGCAGGCGGCGAAGGTGGAGTAGAGAGCGGGGCGAGTGTCCGTGCCGGTGAGTTTGGTGATCCAGGGGAGGATGACGGGCGGCCGGCCGAGGAGACCGTTGTAGTCGTTCGGGAAATCGTGGTCGAGCGTGCTTTGCACGCGGGCAAGGTCAGCGGTGGCTTCCGAGATGGAGACGCCAGGACGCAGACGGCCGATGATCCAGTAGCCGAAGGATCCGCGGTGGTCGGGATGCTGCCAGGGATCGCAGCCGGTGGGCACGAAGATGGCCGGCTGGTTGAGCGACTCAGTACCTTCGATGGTCTGGGACAAAGGAAGGACGCCGGTGATCTGAAAGGTGTGGCGATTGATCTCCAGCGTGCGTGTGCCGAGGGTCGGGCCGCCGCCGAGCCGTTTCCAGAAGCCGCCGCTGACGATGGCCTGCGAGGTGCAGTCGCGCTCGTTGCCGGTCTGCGGAAGGTCGCCGCCCAGGGCGAAGCTCGTGCCGAGCGTGGTGAAGAAGTTCTGGGAGACTTCGACGACGTTGCCGACTTGCGTGCCCTGGGTAGTGCGGACGGTGGGCGACCAGCCGCGATAGGCAGCGATGGAAGTGAAGCTGTTGCCGCGGGACTGCCAGTCCCGGATGGTGGGTATAGAGGTGGTTTCGTCAGGAACGCTGGCGACGGCGACGAGGCGGTCCGGGTGGGGAAAGGGCAGAGGCTGGAGCAGCACGGCGTTGAGGATGCTGAAGATGGCGGTGGTGGCGCCGATGCCGACGGCGAGCGTGAGGATGGCGGTGGCTGCGAAGCCGGGGCTGTTGCGAAGCTGGCGAAGTGCGTAGCGAAGCGAGTGGAGCATGCGCAGATATCCCCTGCGAATCTAGATGCACGCAGATTGCCGTTTGCGGACGTGGGGTTGGGGGCTGAGCGAAGCGGAGAATGGTTGCGGCCGTGAGGCGCGCACGGGTGAATCGTTGTCCGGTGGTGGACTGGCCTGTCCGAGATTGGACACCGTTTGGACACCGTTTTATGGGGACAGGAGACGGGGATAGGCGAAGGAGAGCTTCGAGGCTGGCCCGCGGATTGCATGGAGGATGATGGGATTTTTCTGCGCCATCCTTCAGGAGGACCGCGTGTTGAACTTTGTCCAGGATCTTCGTTTTGCGTTGCGGCAGATGCGCCGCTCACCG
Organism: Acidobacteriaceae bacterium; assembly: GCA_036488835.1. Taxonomy (GTDB): domain Bacteria; phylum Acidobacteriota; class Terriglobia; order Terriglobales; family Acidobacteriaceae; genus KBS-83. The sequence continues at coordinate 1,429 of DASXGY010000402.1, read as the reverse complement.
GGCTTTGTGGTGACGGCGGTGTTGACGCTGGCGCTGGGGGTGGGGGCGAATACGGCGGTGTATTCGCTACTGGACCAGGCGCTGCTGCGCTCGCTGCCGGTGAGCAAGCCCGAACAATTGGTGGTGCTGAGTGTGCCGGGGAAGGCATGGTCGGGACATTCGAGCGACCACGGTGCCGGCGAAGTAAAGTCGTTCTCCTATCCGATGTACGGCGATCTGCGCGATCAGGCGAAAGTCTTCGATGGATTGCTCGCAACGGCGCCGACGCCGGTGGGCATCGCGCATGACCGGACATCGGAGGTGGTGGATGCAGAGATTGTGAGCGGGAACTACTTCTCCGTACTGGGCGTGGGGCCGGGGCGGGGACGGCTGCTGTCACAGGCGGACGATGGCGTGCCGGGAGCGAATGCGGTGGCAGTGCTGAGCCACCACTACTGGATGACGCATCTGGGTGCGGATTCGAACGTCGTAGGGAAGACGATCGCGGTGAACAGCCACAGCTTCGAAGTGATCGGCGTGGCGCCGGAGAATTTTCAGAGCGCCGTGTGGGGGCAGACGCCGGATCTGTTTGTCCCGATGTCGATGCTGGATACGGTGATACCGGGCAAGGGCAAGCGGCTGACCGACCACACAGATCGCTGGATGAACGTATTGGGGCGGCTGCGCGAGGGCGAGACGACGGCGCAGGCCGAGGCGGGCGTGGCGCCGCTGTGGCATGCGCTGCGCGCGGAGGAACTGAAGGCGCTAGGGCACAAACCGGCACCCTTCGTCGACGAGTTTCTGACGCACAGCAGGCTGATGATGGACCCCGGCGCGCGGGGACTCTCCTACACGCGCGCGGACATGGAGACGCCGCTGGTGGCAGTGATGGCGATGGCGTCACTGGTGCTGCTGCTGGCGGCGGTGAATGTGGCCAGCCTGCTGCTGGTGCGCTCCGCCGCGCGGGTGCAGGAGTTTGCGGTGCGCTACGCGATGGGTGCGCGTTCGGCGCGCATACTGCAGCAACTGCTGATTGAGGGCGCGCTGATTGGAGTGCTGGGCGGCGCTGCGGGCATGCTGCTGGCGCCGGCGGCGATGCGGCTGCTGGTGCGGCAGATCACCGCCGTCGATGAAACGAGCGCCTTCCATGCGACGCTGGATGCGCGGCTGTTCTTCTTCGGGCTCGCTGTAGCGCTGGGGGTGAGTCTGCTGTTCAGCCTGGCTCCGGCCATACAACTGCTGCGGCCGGACCTGGTGATCGCGCTGAAGCAGAAGGCTACGACGGCGACGAGCGGCGTGCTGGGGCTGCGACGCGTGGTGGTCTCGGTGCAGATCGGACTGAGCGTACTGCTGCTGATTGGCGCAGGACTGTTTGTGCGCACCATCGAGAACCTGCGGCATGTGAATGCGGGGTTCAATACGACGCATCTGGTGACCTTCTACATCAACC
>DASXGY010000310.1:0-2671 GCA_036488835.1 Acidobacteriaceae bacterium | reverse complement strand
TGAGAATTCGTCCGACGCCCAGCGGGCAAACATCTCGTTCGTCTGCGGCAGCCCCGCATGTCCGTCCCACCACGCGACAGCGGGATAGATCGTCGCGGTGTTGTCCACGCCTTCCGTCCCGTTGTAACTGAAGGCATACATGCCCTTTTGCTGCGTGTACTCCTGCGGAATCTTCGCGGCGATGTTCTTCGCGCGCTCGTCTGCCTGGCTCGCCACGTCTGACTTCTGCAAACGCTGGCTCATCCGCGCCATCGCACCGCTGGCCTGCTCATCCAGCAGCGCCACATAGATTTCCTGGTGCGGCATCTTGGGAATCCAGCTCTCCACCCAGCCGGTGCCTTGCGAGTTGTCGTAGATCCCGTCTCCGTCCGTATCGTGTGTGCGCTCGAACTCCCACGCCTTCGCGACCGCCGGCCAGTTCTTCTCAAGGAATGCCGTATCCCCGCTCGCGTTCACGTAATCTTCCATTGCCATCAGGAAGAGCGGCGTCGAATCCGCAGCGGCGTATTCGTACGGTGTCGAAGCCCAGTCCACCGACTCCGCTGTCTGCGAATATTCATGCGGCATCTTGCCGTCGACGCGCTGCCGGGCGATCAGGAACTCGAGCTCAGTTCGCGTCAGCGCGAAATCGCCATAACTATTGATCGCATACGTGGTGTACAGCGAGTCGCGCCCGAAGAACCATCCGAAACCCGGCCGCGCCGAATCGCCCGATGAGTAAAAGCCCGCCACCAGCCCGGTTTCGTTGCCGTGCCGCACACGCAATTGGTCGATGGAAATGGCCGCCCAGCGGAAATCGTCATTCAATGCCGCATCCGGCGTGTCCACCGTCATGCGGGTGTCGAAAAAATGCTCGTAATAATCGGAGGTCTGCCGATACAGCGCCAATGCCTGCGCATTCTCCTCACGCAGCGCGGCCTCCAGACTTGCAGGGCTCGCTGCCTCGCGTGTGCGTCCCACCGCCATCAGCAGCGGATATGCGTTGCCCCGGTCGGTCTTCGGGTCATAGTGCAGGATCAGTTGCGTCGGATAGAACTTCGGCCGCTCCTGGTACGGAGCCAGGATGCCGGGCAGTGAACCCGGCATCGCAACGGCCGCAGAAAGTTCAGGCCAATCCGTGTGCAGCATGTACCAGCCCGGCGCAGTCAGTGCGTTTGCAGCATGCGGATTCAGCGGTCTCCACTCTGCCTCTGTCTGCCCAAGCTGCGGCGCAGGCCACATCGGCTTCACCTCTGGCGTGAAGCTGAACGTCAGAGTCGTGGGCCGGATGCTGTCCAGCGTGAAAACGGCCATAGCACCGGCGCTGGCCTTTGCCGGATCCTGCGGCCCGCATTGGGTCGCGAAGAAGGTTTCGCGAAGCGTGAACGCGATGTGCGAGTACGTGATCGTCGTGTGGTCGGGCTCCACGTCGATCTCCGCCGCATGCGCATTCACGTCGATCGGCACGTCATAGCCTTCCACCTGCGCCTGGATCTGCATGTGGCTCAGGACCTTCACCGGAAACAGCCACGCTTCAAACTGGCCGTCCTGCTGGCCCATGAAGGCTCCGCACTCGCCCGCCACGGTCAAGGGCTTTTCTGCCTCAGTGTGGCGCCGCAGGTGTAGGGCACTCTGCGTCGGTGTAAAGTTCTGGACCGGTGCGAGCCAGTTCTGCGCGTGTGCCGTCGCGCACATTGCGATCAGGAACGCTAAAGTTTGTCCTACACTGGAAGCCGTTCGACGCAAGCACCTATCCCCATCTCGAGCCATGTCGCGCATGCTGGGTTTTCGCTCCTGCCTCACGCAGCTTACTCTGCTGACTGCCATCCTGCTTCAGTTTCTCACCGTGCAGGCGCAGTCCCGCACGCCGGAGCAGCAGGCTGCAGCCAACATGGAGCAGGCGCGCGCAGCCGGTCCGCTCGCACTGCATGCCTTTCTCACCGGCATGCCCAAGGGAGGCGACCTCCACAACCATCTCGCCGGCGCCGTCTACGCGGAAACCTGGCTGCGCAATGCCGAGACGGACAAGGTTTGCATCGATCCGAAGGCGCTCGCATTCGTTCACACGGGCATTGCGCTTGCCGCCGAGCCCTGCCCCGCCGGCACCGTCGCTGCATCCACCCTGCTGCAGAATCAGTCGCTCTACGACAAGCTGGTCGACGCCTTTTCCATGCGCGCCTTCGTGCCGTCAGCCGGGAACAGCGGCCACGACCATTTCTTCGACAGCTTCGATCGCTTCCTCGGGCTGGCCGAGAGCCACAAACCGGAATGGGTAGACGAAGTAGCGGAGCGCGCTGCGGCACAGAATGTGCAATATCTGGAGCTGATGGATACGCCGGACGCGGCCTTCGCTGTCATCGCAAAGGCGAAGCCAGTCCCGCCCGGCACCGGTTACGCTGCGTGGCGCCAGCAACTCCTCGATGCCGGTCTCAGCCAGCAGGCGCTGGCCATTCGCAATCAGATGGATCGCTTTGAGCAAACCCGCCGCCAGCAGGAACGCTGTGAAACAGAGCAGCCCGCGCCTGCCTGCACGGTCGAGGTGCGATACCTCTACCAAGTGTTGCGCAACATGCCGCCGCCCGCCGTCTTCGCACAGATCGTCCTCGGCTTCGAAGTGGCCGCAGCTGATCTCGCTTCGCCGCATCCACACTACGTTGGCCTCAACCTCGTCCAGCCGGAGGACGCCGAGTAC
>DASXGY010000287.1:0-5763 GCA_036488835.1 Acidobacteriaceae bacterium | reverse complement strand
CCTCCCCATCGGCGGAGAGGATGGCGCCATCGCACTGCTGCGTACCGTCACCCGTCCGCGCAAGGTCTTCGTCCACATCAACAACACCAATCCGGTCCTGGATCGCGAGAGCGCCGAGTACGCCTTCGTACGCGACGCCGGCTGGGAGGTAGCATCGGACGGATGGCGCCTGAACTAGAGATCGCCGCACCTCGCATGCTGACCCGGGAGGAGCTCCGCGCCCGGCTGCAGGCCGTGGGCGAAGCCCAATACCATCACCGGCACCCATTCCATCTGCGCATGCACCGCGGAGAGCTCACTCGCGGACAACTGCAGGCCTGGGCGCTCAATCGCTACTACTACCAGAGCCGCATTCCGATCAAGGACGCACTGGTGCTCGCCAAAAGTGACGACCCGGCATTCCGCCGCATCTGGCGCAAGCGCATCCTCGATCACGATGGCGACCAGAGCGGCTATGGCGGGATCGAGAAGTGGATCCAGCTCGCCGAAGCCACTGGCCTCGCGCGCGATCAGGTCATCTCCTGCTCCGGCATCCTGCCCGGAGTGCGCTACGCCGTCGATGCGTATCTGTCACTGGTACAGAACGGCTCCCTGCTGGTCGCCGTTGCCTCCTCGCTCACCGAGCTCTTCTCGCGCGACCTCATCTCGCTGCGCATGGAGATGCTTCGCGAGCACTATCCCTATCTCGCCAATGGACTCGCCTACTTCGAGGGACGTCTCACCCAGGCTCCTGAAGATGCTGCCTTCGCCCTCGATTACGTCTGCACCCACGCATCCACCCGTGAGCAACAGGAATCCGCCATCGCTGCGCTCACCCGCAAGTGCGAGATTCTCTGGGCGCAGTTGGATGCCATCGATTACGCTTACGTCGAGCCCGGTAACATCCCACCCGGCTGCTTCGCGCCGCAGACATAAATGGAACTCACCGCGACTCCCCGTCTCTCCTCCGGCTGCCGCCTGCATCCGACCGAAGCCATGCTACTCATCCCCGAAGGCGCATTGAAACTCACCGGTCCCGCCCGCGACATCCTGCTCGAGGTGAACGGCTCGCAGACTGTCGCCGCGATCATCGAAAAATTGCTCACGCAATATCCCGCCGCCAGCGCTGCCGATATAAGCCGTGACGTCCAGGCGCTGCTCGACCGCATGCAGCAGCGCGGCGTGGTCCGGCTCTAACGTGGTGAGTCGTTCGTTGCCTGCACAAATTTGTCATCCTGAACGTAACCGTCATCCTGAACGCAACCAAAGGTGGAGTGAGAGACCTGCTGTATCTTGTATTACCAATCGACGCGAAGCGTCGCTCGACCAATTCCAATGCTGCGAATTTCGACTCACCACACTAGGCGCGATCTAAGCCAATGACGAGCACAGCCACTACGCAGGCCAGTCGCGGTCCGCTCTCCCTCATCGCGGAGGTCACACACCGCTGCCCGCTCCACTGCCTCTACTGCTCAAACCCTCTGGAGTTGAAGCGTCACGAAGAGGAGCTATCGGCCGCCGACTGGAAGCGCGTCTGCGCACAGGCTGCGGAACTCGGCGTCCTGCACCTCCATCTCACCGGGGGCGAACCTCTCGCCCGCCGCGATCTCCCGGAGCTGATCCGCGCCGGACGCGATGCCGGCCTCTACGTCAACATGATCACCTCCGGCATCGGGCTCGGCGAGGAGCGCATGGCTGCTCTCGTCGATGCCGGTCTAGAGCACGTGCAGCTCAGCTTTCAGGATCTCGAAGAGGCCGCCGCCAACCACATCGCGGGCACGCGCGCCCACGCCCACAAGCTTGCGCTGCTGCCCATTCTCAAAAAATTCCCCGTCGCGGTGACCATCAATCTGGTCGTCCATCGCCTCAACCTCGATCGGCTCGACGCATTCATCGCCATGGCCGAGCAATTCGAGCCGGATCGTCTGGAGATCGCACACGTCCAGTACTACGGTTGGGCGCTCAAGAATCGTGCCCTGCTCATGCCCACCGAAGAGCAGGTCCAGCAATCGCTCGGCGTCATCGAGAACGCGCGCCAACGGTTGAAGGGCAGGATTCACATTGAGGCCGTCGTCCCCGACTACTATGCCCGCTTTCCCAAGGCATGCATGGGCGGCTGGGGCCGGCAGGTCATGCTCATCGATCCCACAGGCCAGGCATTGCCCTGTCACGCCGCCGCCGTCATCCCCGGCATGCGCTTCGACAACGTGCGCGATCGGGATCTGTCCTGGATCTGGCGTCACTCGGAAGCATTTGAACGCTTTCGCGGTGACGCATGGATGCCCGAAACCTGCCGCGCCTGCTCCCGCAAAGACCAGGACTTCAGTGGCTGCCGCTGCCAGGCCCTTCTACTCACCGGCAACGCCGCCGCCATGGACCCGGTGTGCGTGTACAGCCCGGATCACGGCCTCCTCGAAACACTGCGTCTCCCCGCAGCAGACGCATTCCCCATGTGGCGAGGCTGAAAAGCAAAGGCGCATTAGGCCGCGATGCGCCGGCGAATGAGCGTGTCATCTCTTCCAGTCACTTTCCCGCGGCATCTGCCTGCTTGAGCAGCGAAGCGGAGGGATCTTCTGTACATCTCCTCCGCCACAAAACCAAACGTGAGCGACCAAAGGGAGCGAACCGTATCACGCGCCGCAGGCGCCGTTGCCCGGGACGGCCAGTCCCAACTCGCGCCGCAGGCAGAGTTGCCGGGACGGCCAGTTCCCAAAGGAAAGGCGCTCCGCAGTGAGGGAGCGCCAAAGAATTCAGGAGACATTTCGAAAGCCAGCTTACGGTCCAAAAAGCCGCCCCGTCTTCGGCCCGTGGGCCGGTTTTCCTCTCCATCCCCGGGTGGACATCCGGCAGGTGCCGGTCGGTTATCATCCGTCTCGCAAACACGCAAGAAAAATGGCGCTCCACAAGGAGCGCCAGATTGTAACCAGGAGACTTCACGTTACTGAGGCATCATGCAGCATCTTGTTCCGATACACAAGAACGATTTTGTAAGGGGTATTTGCAGGAATCTTGCCTGCAACCCTCTGCTTGCCCACCCGCCAGACTTGCCCTTCTCAACAAACGATTGCCTTCCCGGATTCGCATCACGGATTCGCGTCCCGGATTTGCGTCACCGATTCGCATCACGGATTCGCCGCGAATCAGGCGACGCCGACCGATTCCTGAATCGGAACCACTACGTTCCCCCACCGGAAAGTTTTGCCACTTCTCTCCCCGCCAATTGCTAGACTGAAAGAGTAGCTAGGATTCCCAAAAGCCACGGCCAGTGCCGTGGCATTTGTGCGTTTGGGGAGGCGCCCGCGAAGAAGCGAAGGGGGGATGCCTAAGTCCTTTATTTAGAAATATTTACCGCTAAGCTCTTTGGAATGACATTTTTAGCCCTCCGGAGAGCCCTTATCCGCATGCAGCATAAGGACTTGCGGGCCAGGCTCCCGCACCGGGAGGGGGGAGGGGGTCTGTTGAATGGAGGGCGTTAGGAGACCGGCTCCATCACCGTATCGCCCTCGCCCGGCGCCAGGAAGCGATTCGCATCCAGCCCGTGCTGCCGCGTGTACAGGTCGTAGTAGCGGCCGCCCTGCGCGAAGAGCGTGTCGTGCGTGCCGTGCTCCACAATCTGTCCGCCTTCGACGACCAGGATCTGGTCCGCACGCCGGATGGTCGAGAGCCGGTGCGCGATCACAAACGTCGTCCGCCCCTGCATCAGGAAGCTGAGGCCGTGCTGGATCATCGCCTCGCTCTCGGAGTCGAGCGACGAGGTCGCCTCGTCCAGGATCAGGATGCGCGGCTCGGCCAGGATCGCGCGCGCAATCGACAGCCGCTGCCTCTGTCCGCCGGAGAGCTTCACCCCGCGCTCCCCCACGATGGTCTCGTAGCGTTCCGGAAAGCGCTCGGCGAACTCATCCACGCGCGCAATCGCACACGCGTGCAGGAACTGCTCCTCGGTCGCATCGGGGCGGGAGAAGACCACGTTCTCGCGAATGGAGCCGTCGAACAGGAACGACTCCTGCAGCACTACGCCAAGCTGGCTGCGATAGCTGTCCAGTTTCACCGTCGAGAGATCGACGCCATCCACCAGGATAGTGCCCGAATCCGGCGCATGGAACGCGCACACCAGGCTGATAATGGTCGACTTCCCCGAGCCCGAAGAGCCGACCAGCGCCGTCACCGTCCCCGGCTCGGAGTGAAAGGAGATGCCGTGCAGCACCGGCTTATCCGCCTCGTACGCAAAGCGCACCTCGTTGAAGCGCACATCGCCCACCACCGGCGGCAGGTCGACGACCCGCCCCGGCTCGTCATATTCCTGCCGCTCGCTAAGTATTTCGGCGGTCCGGTCCAGGCCGGCAATCGCCTCGGTAAGCTGTGTCCCAACGTTCACCACCTGGAAGATAGGAGCCACCATGAACGCAAGGAACATCGTGTACTCGACGTAGCCGCCGGTCGTGATCCTGTTGGCCAGCGCCTGCCGCCCGCCCAGGAACATAACCAGCGATCCCATCAGCCCCACGACCACGGTAGAGGCCATGGAAAGAACCGAGGTCATGGTCAGCGACTTCATCACGTTGTCCAGCAGAGTCTGCACGCCCCCGGAGAAGACCCCCGCCTCCCGGGCTTCGGCGTGGTAGCCCTTCACCACCCGTACGCCGCCCAGCGACTCGGTCAGGCGTCCGGTGACCTCGGCGTTGATCTTGCCGCGTTCGCGGAAGATCGGCCGCATCGTCCGCAGCGATTTCTGCAGCAGCGTGGCGAACAGCAGTATGACAACGAAGATGATGAGCGTGATGGTGATGCTGATCTTCATCAGCACTACGAAGGCGATGCACGCGGTGATGATGCCGCCGACAAAGTCCACCAGCCCGGTGCCGATCAGGTTGCGCACGCCTTCCACGTCCGTCATGATGCGCGACACCAGGTTGCCCGTGCGATTCGCGTCGTAGAAGCTGACGGAGAGCCGCCCGATGTGCGCCTGCACTTGGCGCCGCAGGTCGGCAATCATGCGCTGCGCCGCCTTGGAGAGAAGCTGTGTCAGCGCAAAGGAAGTCGACGCCTGGACAACGGTGGCGGTCAGCACGAAGGCAATAATGGGCAGCAGCATATGCCCGTTTCGCTTGGAGAGCACGCCATCGACAAAGGGTTTCGAAGAGGCTGGCAGCACCAGGCCGCAGACGCGGTTGATGATCATCAACACGAAGCCCAGCGCCAGCAGCTTGCGGCGCGGGCGGATGAGCCGCCAGACATGCGGCCACGCGTCGGCCAGCTTGGGCTTCGGCGACGTGCTGGTGTCTCCGGCGCGGTGGGCATTACGCCCCGAGCCGGTACGCTCCGCTCTGCCCGAGAAGTTGCTGGAACGCATGCTTTGCAAGGAAGGCCCCTAGGCGCGCGCGCGCCGCGCCGCAATGAACGAACGCACACACAGCAGCACAAAAATCAGGCACAGAATGCTGGTGACCGACTGCACCTCCGCCGCCAACTTGTGCCCAACCGCAACGCCGGCGACCACAGCCGGAGCATGACCGCTGAGATAACCGCCCATCGCGATCAACCCGGGAATCGTGCCCAGGAAACCGAGCAGACCGATGGTGACGGCAATGTGCATCGCCAGCATCCGCCGTTTTGAATCGTCCGTGTCGGCCAGGAACCCGAGCACTATCAACAGAAGTCCGAGCACCACCGGAATCAATGCGTGCCAGAAGTGCGTCTCAACATAGCCGGTCACACCGACCAGGGCGATCAGGACGCCGAAGACCATTGCAAGCTTTGCCATATAGATCTTCAGGATAGATGAAC
>DASXGY010000194.1:0-11584 GCA_036488835.1 Acidobacteriaceae bacterium | reverse complement strand
GCGTGCCCTACACGGTGCATGGCTATCCGGGCGGCACCAACGCGGCAACGAATCTTCCCTGGGCGCCAGCGACCGATGGCCTGCGCAACATTGAGGGCCAGGTCAACCGTGATGGCACTGTAACCATCTGGGCCATCACCTCCACCGTCAGCGGCGGCGGCGACACAGGCGCCGATCCCAACCGCCTCGTTGCCATCAACGATCGTCTCTCCAACACCAGCGCGACCGTAGCCGCGAAGGAGCAGTTCTCCCTCGTGCGCCAGGCCGGCTTCGCGGAAGTGTTGCGCGGCGTCGCCTTCGCTCCCGGCACCGGAGTCGATGACGATCACGGTCACGATGGCCGGTAGCCAACAGCGGTAAATCCTCCGCGCGGCAGGCTGATCTCCTCAGCCTGCCGCATTTTTTAGGGAGCAGCGGCAGTCCACGCCCGAAAAAGCGCCTCTCAGGGGGCTTCACTCTCCAGTCAACCCTCCGCCGCTGCCGCTGAGCGAGAGCTGTTTCGGACCACGCGCCGTCCACGATATCCTTGAGATGTCGCAATATCTTTCATAAAGCCAGCTAAGGAGCCCCCGTGGCCACAACCCTGCCGCAGACCACCGCCCCCACTACCGCCGACTACAAAGTCGCCGACATCTCGCTCGCCGACTGGGGCCGCAAAGAGATCACCATCGCCGAGCAGGAGATGCCCGGCTTGATGGCGATCCGCGCCAAGTACGCGCCATCGAAGCCGCTGGCCGGCGTGCGCATCACCGGCTCGTTGCACATGACCATCCAGACCGCTGTGCTCATCGAGACGCTGGCCGACCTTGGCGCTTCCGTACGCTGGGCCTCGTGCAACATCTTCTCTACCCAGGACCACGCTGCCGCAGCCATCGCCGCCGCCGGCGTCCCTGTCTTCGCCTGGAAGGGTGAATCGCTCGAAGAGTACTGGTGGTGTACCGCGCAGGCGCTCGCGCACAAGGGCGGCCTCGGTCCGCAGCTCATCGTCGATGACGGTGGCGATGCCACGCTCCTCATCCACAAAGGCGTCGAGCTCGAAAAGGGCGATCGCTCCTGGGTCGACGCTCCTGCCGAGAGCGAAGAGGAGCAGGTCATCAAGAACCTGCTCAAAGAAACGCTGAAGAGAGATCCCAAACAGTGGACCAACGTCGCTAAGGAGTGGCGCGGCGTCTCCGAGGAAACCACTACCGGCGTCCATCGCCTCTACAAGATGATGGAGCAGGGCAAGTTGCTCGTCCCCGCCATTAACGTAAACGACTCGGTGACGAAATCGAAGTTCGACAACCTCTACGGCTGCCGCGAATCGCTGGCCGACGGCATCAAGCGCGCTACAGACGTGATGGTCGCCGGCAAAGTCGCTGTTATCTGCGGCTATGGCGATGTCGGCAAGGGCTCCGCACACTCGCTGCGCGGCATGGGCGCGCGCGTCATCGTCACCGAAATCGACCCCATCAACGCCCTGCAGGCTGCGATGGAAGGCTTCGAAGTCACCACGCTCGAAGACACCCTCGGCCGCGGCGACATCTACGTCACCTGCACCGGCAACCTCGATGTCATCACCTACGAGCACATGGAGCAGATGAAAGATCAGGCCATCGTCTGCAACATCGGCCACTTCGACAACGAAATCCAGATGGACAAGCTCAATGCCTCCAAGAAGGCGACGAAGCTCAACATCAAGCCGCAGGTGGACAAGTACACCTTCTCCGGCGGCAACGCGATCTTCATTCTCGCCGAAGGCCGCCTCGTCAACCTGGGCTGCGCCACCGGTCACCCCAGCTTCGTCATGTCAAACAGCTTCTCCAACCAGACGCTCGCGCAGATGGATCTGTGGAAGAACAAGGACACCTACAAGGTGGGCGTGTACACCCTGTCGAAGGCGCTGGACGAGGAGGTCGCGCGCCTGCACCTGGAAAAGATCGGCGTCAAGCTGACTACACTCTCGAAGAAGCAGGCCGATTATCTTGGCGTCTCCGTCGATGGCCCCTACAAGTCCGAGCATTATCGCTATTAAGTAACTAAATCAGGCACATAGCGAAAGGACACTCCATGCGGAGTGGCCTTTCGTGCGTTTGCTCCGAGCGGCGTGCGCGCAGTTGTCCTCCACTGGTCGAAGTGTCCGGTTCCGGGCACTCATGCGCGGAACCGGACAGGCGGCGCCCATTTCGCCTCGCGTCCTGGCTCGCAGAAGCCAATCGTCTGCGACAACTCGCCCCTTTCTCGTGTCATCTCGTTGCACGCCTTAGCGAGAACAACACGATGCGGTGCATGTCACGGAACACACGCCCGGGAATGCCGTATCACGTGCAGTGTTGTTATTCAGAGTAGCGAAGCGACGAACGCGTCGCGCGCTGCCAGACCGGTGCGACCAACACCGATGAGGAGATGTCATGAAACTTCGCATTACCTTCGCTACCTGCTTCGCTGTCGCTGTTCTCGCCACGCTTCCCGCGGCTCACGCCGGAGACAAGAAGATAAAATTCAATCTCCGCAATGACACCGGGACTCCCCTTGAGCTGAAAATTGGAGACAAAGTCACAACGCTGAAGGACGGCGAGGTTCTGCCGCTGAAGCTGCCGGTCGGAACACGCATCGTGAACGACACAGCAACGGAACACCACACCGTCGGTGAAGTGATCACAGTCGTCTCTACCTCTACCTACAGTGATTCGACCCTCGTCATCGCCAAGTAGGGGCAGGCCTGCTCCAATCGGCTTTCCCTCCCCCGCTGTTTCGCTACAACCAACCGCTCCCTCGGTAAACAAGAAGGCCACTCCTCACGGAGTGGCCTTCTTATAGAAGCTCTGCGCCGCAACCTGTTTGCGCGAAGTGTTGCGGCTTCCCGCTACACTGATGTCCGCTCGCAGCCACATGCCCGCATCTCGTAATCCCGTCAGAGACGCTCTCATGAAGCCCGCCTGCTGGGGACTCGCCCAAGCACGCGCCCAGGCACAGCGTCTGCTCGCGCAACAGGATCGCCGCCGCGTCGCGCGCCAGCTCGTCGCCGCAATCTCTACCAGTAATCCCGAGCAACGCGTGCGCGCCGCCGATGTCGCCCGCCGCATCACCGAACGGGACGTCGACCTCCTCGCTCCCCACGCCGCCGAGATAGCCTCCATCCTCGCCGACACCCCCATCGCCGAGTCACGCACCCGCTGGCATCTCGGACTCGTCGCGGCGCGCTCTGCCCGCACATCGCAGCAGATCCGTCTCGCCTCCGCGATCCTGTGGCAGCTCGCGGAGGACAAGAGCAACGTCGTCCGCTGCTCCGCCGTCGAAGGCCTGGGCCTGTTGGCGCGCCGCGACCCCTCGCTGCGCAGCACCGTCGAACCCTTTCTCCACCAGGCGCTGCTCACCGGCACACCCGCCATGCGCGTCCGCGCACGCAATGCACTCTGCTGGCTGCAATCGGATGCGGCGAAGAAGCGGCTGACTGTCCAGATTCGGTCACGCAAGCGCACACGTGGACAACGCAAGTCCCCATCCAACCTGCCCCAGCAACGCGGAAGTGCTTGAAAATCCTCTCTCTGCTCCACGCACATCCTTCGGCAAGGAACGTGCATTTACCAGATCATTCCTAAGGAGAAAGCGGCCGCGCGCAAGCTTGTCTCCCACGGTGTAGCCTCGGCAGCAATGCTGCGGCACGCAACAGGAGACAAGCTTGCACGGACTTCTCAGCGAACTGCGCTTCACTCTACGTCAGTTGCGCCGAAGCCCCGCCTTCAGCGCGGCCGCTCTTTTTACCCTCGTTCTCTGCATCGCCGCCAACATCGTCATGTTCTCGGTGGTGCGCAACGTCCTGCTACGCACCCCGGATTATGCGCATCCCGACCAGCTCGTCGTCGTGCGCGAAAACATCCACTCAGGCGACGCCGGAGACATGGATCTCCCCGTCAACGCCAACCATCTTGTCTACTGGCGGCGGCACGCGCAGTCCTTCCAGGGCTTCGCCGCGCTCGGCTTTGGCTCCATGCCGCTCGGCGGCGGCGCGCCTGAGATCATCGGCATCGCGCAGCACACCGCAAACTTCTTTTCGCTGCTCGGCGTCCAGCCCATTCTTGGCCGAACCTTGCTGCCTACAGAAGAGCAGCCTGACCATAATGTTGTCATTCTCACGGAAGGTCTCTGGCGCCGTCGCTTCGCCGCCGATCCCAACGTCATCGGTCGCGCCATCCCGCTGGACGGCCGGCCCTACACCGTCATCGGCGTCCTGCCCGCCAGCTTCGTGCTGCCCGCGCCGGGCCTCATGAACACCATGCACGGTACCGGAGGCAGGACGGTCGAAGCCTTCGTCCCCTTCGGCTGGACCGCCGCCTGGCTTGCCGAAATCGAAGGCGACCACAATTACTTCGGCATCGCTCGCCTCAAGCCCGGCGTCCCCCTTGCGCAGGCAGCGGCGGAGATGAACACGCTTCAGCAAGCCATCAGCCGGCAGACGCCGGATCACGTCGCTCTCAGCGCCAGCGTTATCGGCCTCCGGCCGTACCTCACCGGGTCGAGCCGTAGTGCGCTTCTCATGCTCTTCGCCGCCGTTGGCACGGTGCTGCTCATCGGCTGCGTCAACATCACCAATCTGCTGCTCGCCCGCGCGGCCAGCCGCGAGCACGAAGCCGCCATCCGCTCCGCCATGGGCGCCAGCCCCGCGCAATTGGTGCGCAGCGCAGTTACAGAACCGCTTCTGCTCTCCGCTGCCGGATGCCTCCTCGGCCTTGGTCTCGCCACACTTGCCCTTCCCTCACTTGCCCACGCCCTCCCCTCCACTCTGCCCCTTCTTCATCCACTGCGCATGGACGCGCCGCTTGTTCTCTTCGCCATCGGTGCGTCCCTTCTCTGCGCATTGCTCTGCGGTCTACTGCCTGCCATCCGCTTCGTGCGCCATCATCCGCAGCGGGCGCTCCGCTCCGAAAGTCGCACCGCCTCGGAATCCGCAGGCGGCAAACAGCTCCGCCGCGCGCTCGTCACTGCGGAAGTCGCCGCCAGCGTCACGCTCGTCGTTCTCGCCGGCATGTTTCTGCTTAGCCTCTATCACCTGCTCCGCGTAGACCGCGGCTTCGCCACCGAACAGGTCGTCAGCGCCAGCGTCGTCCTACCGGACAAGCAGTACGACACGCCCGCCGCGCGCGAAGCGTTCTATCGCCGCTCGCTCGATCGTCTGCGCCAACTGCCGGGCGTCCGCTCAGCCGGCGTTATCAGCGTCCTGCCGCTTGACGGTGACCGCTGGGGTGACATGATCTCCCTCCCCACAGACACGCGCCCGCTTTGGTCGCGTCCCTATGCGAAATACCGCTGGAGCAGCGCCGGCTTCTTCGAAACCATGCGTATCCCGCTCCTCGCCGGCCGCTTCTTCACCCACGACGACCTCGGCAAGCGCGTGGCCATCGTCTCCCGCCACGCTGTCGAAACTGCATGGCATGGAAAGGACCCTGTCGGCCAGTTCTTCCATCGTGGTGACCCGGATGAGCCGCCCTTCCAGGTCATCGGCGTCGTCGGCGATGTCCGCGCGGTCGATCTCAGCGAGCAGCCCACCGCCATGGTCTATGTGCCGCTTACCTACCGTACGAACGAGAGCGGCACCTTCGTCCTCCGCGCCGCCGGCGACGCTGCTTCGCTCTCGGGCTCCATCCGCAAGGCCATCTCCAGCGTCGAAAACCAGGCTGTCGTGCCTGAAGTCCGCACCATGGACGCCGTCGTCGACGGCTCACTCGCCGCGCGCAACTTCCAGCTTCATCTGCTGCTCGCCTTCGCCGCCTGCGCGCTCATCCTCGCCGCGCTCGGCATCTACGGCGTCGTCGCCTACTCCGCGCTGCAGCGCACGCGCGAGCTCGGCATCCGCATCGCGCTTGGCGCGCAGCCCGCGCAGATCTATCGCCTCATCCTCGAAGATGGCATCACCCCTGTGCTCATCGGCACCCTCGCCGGCGTCGTGCTCGCCGCGCTCGCCGCCCGCGCCATCAGCGGACTACTCTTCGGAGTCGGTGGCTTCAATATCGGCATCGCCGCCGCTGCAGCGGCCGTCCTGCTCGTCACCGGTGGCCTCGCCAGCCTGCTCCCCGCCATCCGCGCCACCCGCATCGATCCCGTGCAGGCACTCCGCGCAGAGTAGGGTCGCAGGCACGATTTACTTTTCGGCTATATCCTGAATCCCTCAGCTCGCTCGTGAATCTGCAAGGGAGAGTTGTCGGGGAATGCATAGAGATGATCGTCACTCTCATTGCGATAATCGCCGTCGTCCTGGCGGTCGCCTACTGGATCAAGCGCGCAAGAGACCGACGCGAATTGGAGCAGCACAGCATCACGCCGGAAGCTCTCCGCGCACTGCTGGCAGCTGAGCGAGAGGTCCTGGTCTTCGATGTGCGCCTGCCGCTCGACCTGTTAGCCGATTCCGACATCATCCCCGGCGCTACACGGGTCGCCCCCAAAGACATCGAGGCAAACCCCTTGCTGATTCCGAAAGAGAAGGACACGATTGTCTACTGTACCTGTCCGAGTGACAAAACCAGCCGCGCCATCCTGCGCAAGGCGCTCGCCATGAACTTCTCGCGGGTCAAATTCCTCAGAGGCGGTCTGGACGGCTGGAAAGCCAGGGGCTATCCCGTCGAGCCCTACACGAGATCCTTCCATCTCGATACCGGAAGCTAGCTTCCAGCGGTTGGCGCGCCGTCCCTCGAAGAGCCGTCGTTGACTCCAGCTTCCACCCCTCTCTACCATGCGATCACGGTGACGCAGCATACTTGATCGGCCAGACCATCTCGCACTATCGCATCCATGCCAAGCTGGGCGAGGGCGGCATGGGCGCCGTATATCGGGCGGAAGATCTGACCCTGGGCCGCGATGTCGCGCTCAAATTTCTCCCTGCGGACACCGCAACCGACCCTCAGGCCCGCAAGCGCCTGCTCAGGGAAGCGCAGGCCGCCTCACGTCTCAACCACCCCAATATCGCCACCATCTACGAGGTCAACGCCACAGAAAACACGCCCTTCATCTCCATGGAGCTGGTGATTGGCGAGACGCTGAAAGAAACGCTGCTGCGCGCCGCGCTCACGCCCGCACAATTTGTAAGCACGGCTCGCCAAATCGCCGAAGGCCTGTGGGAGGCCCATCGCTCCGGCGTCTATCACCGCGACATCAAGCCCGGCAACATCATGCTGGACTCCAGATCTCGCGTGAAGATCCTCGATTTCGGCCTCGCCGAACTGACCCGCCACGAGCGCACTCTCGGCGAGACGGAAGAGACCTTCGCGACCCGCACCTCCACGCAGAATACCACCGGCGGCACCGTGCCCTACATGTCCCCCGAACAGCTTCGCGGCGAACCGGCCGACGCCCGCAGCGACATCTTCTCCTTCGGCGTGCTGCTCTACGAGTGCCTCACCGGCCGCCTGCCCTTTCAGGGCGAAACCTCTATCGACATCCTCTACGCCATCCTTCGCACCCCCCACACGCCCTTGCGCACGCTGGTGCCGGACGCCGATCCGGAGTGGGAGAAACTCATCGACCGCTGCCTCGCAAAGTCCCCGGCTCAGCGCTGCGCCTCGATGGAGGAAGTCCTGAATACCATGGGCCGGATGGACGCACTCGGTCGCATCCCTTCGCCCCAGCGGCCGGAAAAATCCATCGCCGTGCTCTACTTCGCGAACCTCAGTGGCAACCAGGACGACGAATACTTTCGCGATGGCATGACGGAAGACATCATCACCGAGTTGACCAAGATCAAGGAGCTGCAGCTGCTGTCGCGTTCGGCTGTGCTTGCCTTTCGAGACAGGCCGCTGCCCGTCGCCCAGGTTGGCCAGCAGCTTGCCGTTGCGTACGTGCTCGATGGCAGCCTGCGCCGCGCCGGCAACCGGCTTCGCATCACGGCGCAGCTTGCTGAAACCCGCAGCGGCCACTCCATATGGGCGGAGCGGTACGATCGCCAGCTCGAGGACGTCTTTGCCATCCAGGATGAGATCGCTCAGAACATCGCTCGCGCTCTCCGCGTCATGCTCAGCGACAATGAGAAACGCGCCATCGAGAAGGTTCCCACGCGCGACGTGCAGGCTTACGACTACTGCCTCCGCGCCCGGCAGTCCTTCTACCAGTTCAGACGCAAGAGCCTGGAATACGCGCGTCAGATGTACGCTCGCGCCATCGTCCTCGATCCCGCCTATGCCGGCGCCTACGCCGGCGTCGCGAACTGCTCCTTGTTCCTCTTCATGTACATCGACGCAACACAGGACAATCTGCGGGAAGCCGCCAATGCCAGCCGCCGCGCTGTCGAGTTGGACCCGGAATCGGCCGAAGCGCATGCCTCTCGCGGCCTGGCGGAATCTCTCAACAAAAACTATCAGGATGCGGAAACGGAGTTCGAAACCGCGATACGTCTAAATCCAAGGCTCTATGAAGCTTTCTACTTCTACGGCCGCTCCTGTTTCGCGCAGGGCAACATGGAAAAAGCCGCCGAGCTCTTCCGCAAGGCCAGCGAACTCGATCCCGCCGATTATCAATCCATCGTGCAGTTGGAAAACTCTCTTCGCGGTCTCGACCGCGTGGAAGAGGCGCGCGAGGCCGGCAAAGCTGCCCTGCGCGTCATTGAACAATACATCGAGATCCATCCCAATGATTCCCGGGCTTTATATCTCGGTGCCGGCTGCTGCCTGTCGATCAGCGATCGTGAGCGCGCGCTCCTTTGGGCAAACCGCGCCTTGGCCATCGACCCGGAAGAGCCCGCCGTCCTCTACAACGTCGCCTGCACTTACACGCATCTCGGAGAAACCGACCGCGCCCTCGACCTGCTGGAAAAGGCCGTCCACAACGGATTCGGCCATAGGGAGTGGATCGAACACGATCCCGATTTTCTCGCCCTGCGCGACCATCCCCGCTTCCAGGCCCTGGTGCAGTCGCTCTCCGCCACCGGCACAGAATCGCATCCATAGCGGGTCCGTTCTAGTTCATCTGCATACCCGGCATCGCCGCGTGGTCCATGTTGTCGTGCCCCTGGTCGTCATCGCCCACGGACCAGATCTTCCGCGGGTCTGTCTCATACGGGTACACGTGGACCATCCATCCAAACAAGTGCGGATGGAACTCCCCGCCGGCCGCAGTGCACGCCGCTTCCGTCGTGATGGAACCGCGCAGCCCAAACTTCGCATCGGGTCCGAAGTACGCAGCTTCCTGTCCTTTCGGAGCCTTGCAGAAGTTGATGTGCTGATGCCAGCGCGCAATGCTCAGGGGAATTCGCTCATCCAGCTCATCCTCGCTCGCCCTCATCCGGTCCGTGTACATCACGCCCACCAGTTTGTAACCGCCGTCTGCCGTCTTCTTGTACAGCAGCGACGTCGGCTTCAGCGGATCGAACTGGAACGCCGCTTGGAATCCATACTCATGCTTCGTGAAGTGATACTGCGGCTGCGGAACGTCGGGCAGAAAGATCACGTAGCCATCCGCCAGTGCCTTGCGATAGTCCTGGTACGGCGCCATCGCCTGCTTCGCCGCGGCCACGACTGCAGCGGCCTTCTGCGAATCGCCCGCCTTCGCTGCGCGCAGCGTCGTCATATACATATGACCCGCCATGTGCGCCATGCCCTCATCCGGGACGGCAGCCCCACCCGGCATGCTGGCGGCAATGACCTTACCTCGCTCAGCGGTGCGGTTGGCGTGAATCAGCAGCAGAGTCCCCAGCAGACCAAACATCGCGGCTGCGAAAAAGGGCGAGCGTAACCAGCGAGCTGTCATCACCGTACCTCGATGGAATCTGTCTATCCAGACGCCGCGCCCCGCCTGCAAGTTGCGGCAAATCCCATGAATCCTTGACTCACCCGTCGCAAACGAGGCAAGAATCGTCTTCTATCTCCCCTGGCAGACCTGCTAACATCCCGCGCAGGGCGTATCCCGTTGTTTGCCCCAAAGGTTCAGCCTCTGACCGTCTCTGTCTAAAGCCTCCCGTCTCGATCGCTGCCCGCCGCACCGGTAGCGCACCAGATGTGTGCCTTCCACCACAAAAAGGTTTAGACATGAATCTCGAAGAGATAGGCTGGGCGCGTTACGCCTCCCAGACAACACTCGACCCCTCGTGCGATCGGTTAGCCAGCGCCTCCGATCGAGTAGCAAGCGCCTGCGGCCGAATAGCTTTAGTCCATCGCGATCACTTCGTCGTATGGACAACCCACGGCGAAGTCACCGCAACCATCAGCGGCCATCTTCGCCACATGGACTCCGATCCGCCGTGCGTCGGCGATTGGGTCGTCCTGCGCGATGCCAGCGTCATCTCCCAGGTATTGCCGCGGCGCACGCAACTCTCGCGCAAGGAGCCAGGCAAGCGCCTCCGCGAGCAGGTGCTCGCAGCGAACATGGATATCCTGTTCGTGGTCAGCGGGCTCGATCGCGACTACAACCCGCGCCGTCTGGAGCGCTATCTCGTCCTCGCGTATGAGAGCGGTGCTCGCCCCGTCATCGTGTTGAACAAGGCAGACCTGCGAGGCGATCTTCCCGATGTACTCCGGCTCACCGAGCGGCATGCTCCCGGCGTGCCCGTCCTCGCCATCAGCGCCCTCACGCAATGGGGGCTGGATGCGATTGCGCGCCACGTCGCGCCCGGCGAAACCGCGGCCCTTCTCGGCTCCTCCGGCGCAGGCAAGTCCACCATCGTGAACGCACTCCTCGGCGAGACACGTCAGCGCACAACGGCCGTGCGCGACGAGGACAGCAAAGGCCGCCACACCACCACCCATCGCGAGCTCATCCGCATGCCCGGCAACTGGCTGTTGATGGACCTGCCCGGCCTGCGCGAACTGCAACTGTGGGCCGATCCTGAACGCATCGATACCGCCTTCGCCGACATCGCCGACCTGGCGCAGCAATGCAGGTTTCGCGACTGCGCGCACAACGAAGAACCCGGTTGCGCTGTTCGCGACGCCGCGCTCGACCCTGCCCGCCTGCGCAGCTATCGCAAGTTACAAAAGGAGCTGAATCACCTCGAGTTGCAAACCGACATTCACCGCGCCCGCGAATTAAGAAAGAAATGGAACGCGATCGAAAAAGACATACGGCGCCATCCCAAGCGAACTTTCTAAGCGGCGCAAGCCACCGAGCCACAAAGACGATGGCCCACATCTCGCATCTGAGATGTGGGCTCCTCTTCCGATCGGCACGACCACTACTCCCATTTCGGTCGTGCCCTCCCGGAACGGAACGCAACACCGTGCCGTCTCCCCCGCCCGTACTCACGGCCGTGGTGACCGTAACCCCCATTTCAGCGACGACGACATCTGGCCATCACCGGCCCGCGTTTCGTACAACAGAGTAGGCCAGGAGGCTGTCTGTATGGGCATCACCGTGTTTCTTCTTATCTGGGGTCCGATTGCGGCATTGATCTACTTCCCGCTCACCACGCAGAACTTCCGTCTGGCGCCTGCGGATGCCCCGCCCAGGGCGGCAGAGCCGACACCGGCCGCCGCAAAAGAACTCGGCGCCCTCTGCTGGAACAGCGAGACGGAAGACCATTCCCACGGATGGCGGAGCGCGGCGTAAGCCGCAACGTCCACTCAGGTGCCAAATCGCGCGGCGCTGCGAGCCTTCGCCTTCGCCGCCTCTTCTTCACGATTCTTCG
>DASXGY010000187.1:0-14933 GCA_036488835.1 Acidobacteriaceae bacterium | reverse complement strand
AGGAACAGTTGATCTTCAAACACGCCATTTCGACGGTGGTGAGCAATCGTTCCGTGATGCACGATCACCGGCTGGGTCACCCCCCGGCCGCAGTGCCGCACGCGCAGCCCACGCCGCTGCGGCAGGAGGCAGAATCGTAAGACGTACGATTGTCCTCCCTCGTCTCGCTCTATGAATAGAGCCGTATCCTCGCAGCCAGCGCGAACCAACCGTTGTGTGCTGGTCTCGGTGGAATTTTCAGGGCGGCGACGCGCGGCGTCACGGGCCGCCGCGGCCGCGCGCGCTGCTCAACCCATCGACCCATTGGAGCATCTGTCGACCGCGGCGGCCTCCCACAATGGTCAACGCGCGCCGCGCCCGGCGGCATTTGCGTTCGATTTCGAGGCGGCTCGCGAGGAGTTCCGCGAACTAGTGGTGAGCGCCGGTGGCGACGTTGTTGCAGAAGTGGCGCAGCGGCGGCTGGAACCGGACGCCGCGACACTGATCGGCAAGGGAAAGATCGTGGAAGTGGCGGGAGTCGCGGCCTCGGCCCAGGCCGACTTGGTCCTCTTCGATCAGGATTTATCACCGACACAGTTGCGAAACCTGGAGAAGGACCTGCCCGCTCGCGTGGTGGATCGCACACAACTCATCCTTGACATCTTTGCCCGCCATGCCCGCACCCGCGAGGGTCATCTGCAAGTGGAACTGGCGCAGCTTGAATACATGCTGCCGCGGCTGGCCGGACGCGGCGCGGCCATGTCGCAGCTGGGCGGAGGCATCGGCACCCGTGGCCCGGGCGAGACCAAACTCGAAACCGATCGGCGGCGCATCCAGCGGCGGCTGGTCCAGTTGCGCAGCGATCTCGAGGCGGTGCGCCGCGTCCGTGGACAACAGCGGCAGCGGCGCGAGGCGGTGCCCGTCCCCACCATTGCGCTGGTGGGCTACACCAACGCCGGCAAGAGCACGCTGTTCAACCGGCTGACCCACGCCGATGTGCTCGAGTCTGCGCGCATGTTTGCCACCCTCGATCCCAAGCTGAAGGCACTGACGCTGCCGTCGCGGCGCAAAACATTGCTCTCCGACACCGTAGGATTCATCCGCGATCTGCCGCATACGCTGGTCACCTCGTTTCGCGCCACTCTGGAAGAGGTGCAGAAGGCCGAAGTGCTGATTCACGTCGAGGACGCGGCCAGCCCGATGCGCGAGGAACATCACCGCGAGGTGGATCGCGTCCTGGCAGAGCTGGACATAAAAGGCGCGAAGCAGATTCATGTGCTGAACAAGAGCGACCTGCTGCCCGAGGCAGAGCGCGCCGGCCTCTCTGCGCGCGCTGAGGTGAGCGTGCTCTCAGCCAAAACGGGCGAAGGGATAGAGGAGCTGTTGGCGCGCATGGATGCTGCGCTTTCCGCTGATCCGCTGGTGACGCAGACGATGACCGTGCCGCAGAGCGAAGGTGGCGTGCTGGCGGCTTTGGGCGCGGGCGCGCGAGTCTCCGACCGAACCTTCACAGACAGCAATGTCACCATGGTGGTCGAAGGCCCGACATCGCTGCTGGGGCGCTACCGGCGGTTTTGGGATAGCAACACCACGGCTGTAGACGACGATGCCCGCGTTTGAGGAGTGGGGATGGCTGGTGCTGAGCTGCAGGGGAAGGGAAGCGGTGTTACGTCCCTTCGACCCTGCGTTCAGCAGACCCGGAGTGGGTCGAGATACATACTAGTGTACCCTCATTCCGGGCCCGGTCAAGAAATAGATGTCACTATTCACTGTAAGATTAAAACCGCTGCATCAGCCCTGTTTCCCGCGGTTTGACACCCCAAAATCGGCTCTGTTAGAACCATAGTTTCCAGACGTATTTGCCGCCATCTTCCATCCTGATGGATGGCACCCTCGGGGACTGCATTGGACCTAATCTTCCAACAACTTGGCGATCTCTTTCTGCGTTCGATACCTACGGTTGTGTTGTTTTTGCTGCTGTTGGCCGCCTACCGTCTGCTGGTGCATCGGCCGCTGCTGAAGGTACTGGCGGAGCGGCGGGAGCGCACGACCGGTGCTATGGCGCGCGCCGAGGCAGCCATCCGCGCGGCGGACGCGCGATCGCAGGAGTATGAAGCCAGGCTGCGGGCAGCGCGGGCGGAGATCTTCCATGCCCGGGAGCAGCGCGTACAGGCCATGCAACGGGAGCGTGACCGGATACTGGAAGAAGCCCGGCATAGCGCGCTTGAGACGGTGCGTGCCGCGCGCGAGCGGCTGGAGGGTGAGGCCTCCGCGGCGCGCGTTACGCTGGAGAGCCGGGCAGACGCGCTGGCGGCGGAGATTCTACGGGTGATCGTACCCTCGGCCAGCAGCGTAGCCGGAAGCGCGCCCAGGGGTGCCTACTAATGCGAGTTCTTTTTCTCCGGCTCGGTATGGCGAGGGTTCTGCTCGCCGCTTCCCTGTTCTCGGTCTCCCTGCCCCCCGCGTTCGCGCAGACGTCTGTCCCGCAGACCCACCAGCCGACTGGCGTGCCGGCGAGTCCATCCACACAGCACCCGAATATGTCGCAGCCAGACAACAGCGAATTTATGGACAGCCACACGGCCAATTCCCAGAATTTGGCCAAGGCGGAGCAGGAGGACGAGGAGTACGCCTTCAAACACTCGGACTCGGTCCGGGCCTTCGCGAAGATGTTCCATCTGTCCCCAGAGGCCGCTTCGATGGTCTTCTGGTCGCTCAACGCGGTCCTGCTTTTCGTCTTCGTCGGCTATTTTCTGGTGACCGGGCTACCCAAGGCCTTCCGCAGCCGACGCCAGCAGTTGGACCGGCAGATTGTCGAGGCGCGCGTCGCCACCGAGAAGGCCGAGGAGCGGCTGCGCGCGGTCGAGGAGCGGCTGAGCAGGCTCGACTCGGAGATCGCGGCGGTGCGGGAGCAGGCTGAGCGCGACAGCGCCCACGACGAAACACGCATCAAGCAGGCGATGGAAGACGAGAAAAAGAAGATCGTTGCGTCGGCGGAGCAGGAGATTTCCTCCGCGGGCGCCGCGGCTGAGCGCCGGCTGCGCAAGTTTGCCGCGGAGCTGGCGGTCGATCGCGCGACCTCGCGGCTGCACCTGACCGAAGGCGACGATCGCACCCTGATACAGGAGTTCGCCTCGAGCCTCGGCTCCAACGGCAGCGAGAGGGGCAGAAACTGATGGCGGATTTTGCTGCACGCTATGCTCGAGCCTTCGCCGACGTGGTCCTTGGCGACGGTATTCCTATCGACCAGGTGGACGCGCAATTAAACGATTTCCTCTCCACGCTCGAAGAGAGTGCAGACCTGCGCGAGGCGCTGTTCAATCCCGCACTGGCAGCCGATGTACGGGTGCGGGTCATCGACGCGTTGGCGCCGCGCTTCCATCTGGGCCGGGAGGTGCGCAATTTCCTGGCCGTGTTGCTGCGGCATGACCGAATGAGCGCGGTCGAGGAGATTGTTGCTGCATATCGAGCGGAAATCGACCGGCGGCAGGGCATCTCAAACGTAGAGGTGATCTCCGCGCGCCGATTGGATGCCGATGAGCGCTCCCAGATGGAGCAGCAGGTGGCGCGCCTGGCCGGCACTCAGGTGCGCGCGCGCTTTCGAGAGGATAATGGCCTGATGGGCGGCGCAGTGGTGCGCATTGGCAGCACCATCTACGACGGTTCGGTGCGCGGGCGCCTGGATCGCATGAAGCAGGAACTGACCGCAGGCTAGCGCAAACCAAACCATAACCGTCGACGCAGCCGCTACAACGTACACAAGAATTTCCGAGACCGACAGAGAGACGACAACAGGCATGGCCCAAATCAAGGCAGACGAAATTACACAACTGCTGCGCGAGCAGATCCAGAACTACGATTCCGAGGTGCACGTCGACGAGGTAGGCACCATCATTTCGCTGGGCGACGGAATCGCGCGTATCCATGGTCTGGAGAAGGTCATGGCCGGCGAGCTGATTGAGTTTCCCCACGGCGTGGCCGGTCTAGCCATGAACCTGGATGAAAACGAAGTAGGCGCGGTGCTGCTGGGCGACTACACCGAGCTCAAGGAAGGCGACCAGGTGAAGCGCTCCGGCAAGATCATGAGCGTGGGCGTCGGCAAGTCCTTGATCGGGCGTGTGGTGAATGCTCTGGGTCAGCCGATTGACGATAAGGGTCCTGTCGCGAACACCGAGGACTATCCGGTGGAACGGCTGGCTCCGGGCGTAGTCGACCGGCAGCCGGTGCGCGAGCCGATGGCGACCGGACTGAAGGCTATCGACAGCATGATCCCGATTGGCCGCGGGCAGCGCGAGCTGATCATCGGCGACCGGCAGACAGGCAAGACCGCGGTGGCGCTCGACACCATCATCAACAACGCGAAGAACAACCTGATCTGCGTCTACTGCGCGATCGGGCAGAAGCGTTCCTCGGTCGCGCAGGTGGTGAAGACGCTCCAAGAGTACGGCGCGATGGACTACACCATTGTGCTGGCCGCGACTGCTTCCGAGCCGGCACCGATGCAGTACATCGCACCCTATGCCGCGACCGCGATCGGCGAGTATTTCCGTGACAACGGTCAGCACGCGCTGATGATCTATGACGATTTTTCGAAACACGCGGTAGCGTACCGCGAGATCTCGCTTCTGCTGCGCCGCCCGCCGGGGCGCGAGGCGTATCCTGGCGATGTGTTCTATCTCCACTCGCGCCTGCTGGAGCGCTCGGCGAAGCTGAGCGACGCGAAGGGCGGCGGCTCACTGACAGCGTTGCCCATCATCGAGACCCAGGCGGGCGACGTTTCGGCCTACATCCCGACCAATGTGATCTCGATCACCGACGGCCAGATCTATCTCGAAACCGATCTGTTCAACTCCGGCGTGCGTCCGGCGGTGAACGTCGGCCTCTCGGTAAGCCGTGTTGGTGGCGCTGCACAGATCAAAGCGATGCGGCAGGTGGCCGGCACGCTAAAGCTCGACCTGGCGCAGTACCGTGAGCTTGCTGCGTTTTCGCAGTTCGGCTCGGACCTGGACAAGGTGACGCAGAACCAGTTGAACCGCGGTGTACGACTCACCGAGATCTTGAAACAGCCGCAGTTCTCGCCGCTGCCGACAGAAAAACAAGTAGTCATCATCTTCGCCGGAACCAATGGCTATCTTGACGACCTGAAGGTGGAAGATATCCATGGATTCGAAGAAGGCCTGTACAAGTATCTCGACTCCGGCCAGTCGCAACTGCTAAAGGACATCATCGAGAAGAAGACGCTGGACGACGACCTGAAGAACCGCATCAAGGCCGCGCTGAAGGAGTACAAGGAGAACTACCTTGCGGAGCACCAGGAGGCAAAGCTGAAAGAGTCGTCAGTCAAGCCCCTGAGCGACGAGGACAAGAAGAAAGCGGCAACCGATCAACAGCAGAAGGAAGTAGCGGCAAAGGCCTAAACCAACGATGGCAAACGTCCTCGACCTGAAGCGGCGCATCCGCAGTGTGAAGAACACACGCCAGATCACCAAGGCCATGAAGATGGTCTCGGCAGCAAAGCTGCGCCGCGCGCAGGAACGCGCTGTGGCTGCGCGGCCTTACGCGCAGATGATGGCCAGCGTGATTCGCTCGCTCATGCGCCGCATCGATGTCTACAACCCGGAGACAGGCGAGGTGCGGCACCCGCTGCTGGTGCCCCGCGAAGAGAAGAACGTGCTGCTCATCGTGGTCTCCGGCGACAAGGGATTTGCCGGAGCCTTTAATTCGAACATCATCAAGGCCGCGATGCGCTTCATCACCGCGCAGAACGGCGCGCAGGGGCGCAACGTCGATGTGGAGACCATCGGCCGCAAGGCGCGCGATCTCTTCCGCCGCCGTTATCCGGCAGCCCAGGTGACGCAGGATGCTGCGGCAGGCGATCGGCAGGCCACCCCCGAATCTGAGGGCATGTCGCTCGAGAGTGAACTCGAGGAAGAGCCGCTGGTGCGGACACGCGGCGAACGGTCGGCGGCGATTGAAGTGACGGGCGATCATCCCGGTATGTTGGAGAAGCTCCGCTTCGATGCGGTGGCGGAGATCGGACAGGATATCGTGGACCGCTACGTGAGCGGCGAGATCGATGCGGCCTATGTGGTTTTCAACGAGTTTCGCTCGGTCATTTCGCAGCGCGTCGTCGTCGAGCGACTGGTGCCGCTGGCGGAGCCGGGCAAACACGAGGTGGCGCAGGCCGAAGAGCCGACGGCGGAAGAGCGTGAGCGAGCTGGGCACGCTGCATTGACCGCGGGCGTGAGCCTGGAAGAGCCGGATACGCACGAAGCCGATGAAGAGGCGCAGAAGTTCGGCACGGCGGATGTCGATTACATCTACGAACAACCACCGGAAGAGATGCTGCGCAGCTTGTTGCCGCGCTTCGTGGCGACCCAGCTCTATCGCGGCATGTTGGAGTCGGTGGCTTCTGAGCACGCGGCGCGCATGACGGCCATGGATTCGGCCTCCAACAACGCCTCGGAGATGATCGACTCACTCACCCTGACCATGAATCGCGTGCGCCAGGCCGCGATCACCAAGGAAATTATCGAGATCGTGAGTGGCGCTGCCGCTCTGTAAGGAAAAGATATGGCACAGATGAATCAGACGCATCACGACGCCCTGCAGGGCATGGGCGAAGGACAGGACGAGGGCGCGCAGTATCAGGGCTCGACGAGATCGGGCAAGGAAAACCTCGGCAAAGTAGTTCAGATCTCCGGTCCGGCCGTTGACGTGCAGTTCGATGAGAAGACGATGCCGTCGATCTACGAAGCCCTGCGCGTCGTGAGCGATGGCTTTACCGTTCCGTCGCCGATCAACGTGATCCTGGAAGTGCAGCAGCATATCGGCGAAGGCCGCGTGCGCTGCGTCGCGATGGAGTCGACCGAGGGCATGGTGCGCGGCATGAAGGTGATCGACCTCGGCGGTCCTATCACCGTGCCGGTAGGGACGGCTACGCTGGGGCGTGTACTCAATGTAATCGGCCTCCCGGTGGATGAGCTTGGTCCGGTTTCCTCCAAGGAGATGCGTCCCATTCATCGCCAGGCGCCCTCTTTCGAAGAGCAAGCCACCTCGGAGGAGATGTTCGAGACCGGCGTGAAGGTCATCGACCTTATCCAGCCATTCCTCAAGGGGGGCAAGATCGGCCTCTTCGGCGGAGCCGGCGTGGGCAAGACTGTTGTTATCCAGGAGCTGATCAACAATGTCGCGTCCAAACATGGCGGTGTCTCGGTCTTCGCCGGTGTCGGCGAGCGCACGCGCGAGGGTACGGACCTGCTGCTCGAGTTTCAGGAATCGGGCGTGATCGATACCAAGAACCGTGAGAAGTCGAAGGCGGCGCTGGTCTACGGGCAGATGACCGAGCCGCCCGGAGCCCGCCTGCGAGTGGCGCTGACCGGACTGACCATCGCGGAGTACTTCCGCGACGAGCAGGGAGCAGACACACTGCTGTTCATCGACAACATCTTCCGTTTCACGCAGGCGGGATCGGAAGTCTCGACACTACTCGGCCGCATGCCATCGGCCGTAGGCTATCAGCCGAACTTGGCGACCGAGATGGGCGAGCTGCAGGAACGCATCACCTCCACCAAGCGCGGCTCCGTCACCTCGGTGCAGGCGATCTATGTGCCCGCGGACGACTTGACCGATCCCGCACCCGCGACCACCTTTGCCCACCTCGACGCAACCACGGTGCTCTCACGTCCGCTCTCGGAGCTGGGCATCTATCCCGCAGTCGATCCGCTGGCCTCTACCTCGCGCATCCTCACCCCCCGCATCGTGGGCCAGGAGCATTACGACGTAGCGCAGGGCGTGAAGCGTATTCTGCAGCGCTACAAGGACCTGCAGGACATCATCGCGATTCTGGGTATCGACGAGCTTTCCGAAGAAGACCAGCTCACGGTGAAGCGAGCGCGCAAGGTACAGCGCTTCCTGTCGCAGCCCTTCCACGTGGCCGAGGTCTTCACCGGCGCGCCGGGCAAGTACGTCAAGGTCGCGGACACGGTGCGCTCCTTCAAGGAGATCATTGAAGGGAAGCACGACAACATCCCCGAACAGGCCTTCTATATGAAGGGCGCGATCGAGGATGTGCTGGAAGCGGCGCAGAAGATGCAGAAGTGAACGCCTAACGATGGCTGATCAGGCACAAGGCGACAGGCTACAGGTTCGGCTGGTCACTCCGGACCGCGAACTCGTGGACACGGCCGCGGACGCGGTGGAGTTGCCGGGTCGCACCGGCTACCTCGAGGTGCTCTATGGCGCAGCGCCTCTGCTCACCGAGCTGGGCACCGGCCTGGTAACCATTCACGGCAGCGGTGGCGGCAATGACCGCTACTACGTCGCTTGGGGCTTTGCGGAAGTGTTGCCCAACCGGGTGACCATCCTTGCAGAGAGCGCAGAGAAGCCGGAAGAGATCGATGCGACGACGGCACAGCGCGAGTATGAGCGCGGCCAGAAGATCTGGGATCAGGCGGGCGAGAATCCTGCACAGTATGAGCGTGCCAATGAGTTGATGAACGATGCGCAGGCTCGCATGGATGCCAAGGGCGGCATTCGCTAGTTTTCGCGCACGAAAGTGGACATGGCTGGCCTCGCGCCGGCCATTTTTTGCGGCGGAATCGCCTCGCTTCCAGCGACCATTGCTGTTTCGCTGCATAAACCTGCTTGCGAGGTCCCGCGATCGCCTGAAGTGTGGCCATTCTTGCCGTCCAAAGACCACCCGATCGCTCCGTTGGGCTGCACTGTTTCGAGCGCGCCATGCTATCGTTCACTGCATCGCCTGCTCTTCTTCGGAGAGACCCAATTGATGGCATTTCGATCTGTCGGCATGATGGCGCTTGCGCTGGTTGTGGCGCATGCAGCATGGAGTCAAGAGAAGCCGGAAGTACCCAGCGAAGATTATGTGAAGGCGCACTACACCAAGTATGAGTACCGCATTCCCATGCGCGATGGTGTGCGGCTCTTCACATCGGTGTATGTGCCGAAAGACCAGTCGCATGCGTGGCCCTTCATGGTAGATCGCACGCCGTACTCGGTCGCGCCGTATGGCGAGGACCAGTACAAGAAGGAGCTGGGGCCGTCAGATGAGTTTGAAAAGGCCGGCTACATCTTCGTCTACCAGGATGTGCGGGGCCGCTATATGTCCGAGGGCAAGTTCATCGAGATGCGGCCGCACATCGATGACAAAAAGTCGAAGACGGACGTGGACGACAGCTCGGATATGAGCGACACGGTCGACTGGCTGCTGGCGCATGTACCGAACAACAATGGCAAGGTCGGCATCTGGGGCATCTCGTACCCGGGTTTCTACACATCGGCCAGCATCATCGATTCCAATCCGGCCATCAAGGCGGCAAGCCCGCAGGCGCCTATGACCAACCTCTTTGAGGGAGACGACGCGTACCACGGCGGCGCCTTCATGTTGTCGGCGAACTTTGGCTTCTACACTTTTTTCAAGCCATTCGAGGAACCGATGACGCCGGCGCAGATGTCACATGACCGTTTCGAGATGGGAACGCCAAACTCCTACGAGTTCTATCTCAAAGCGACACCGACCTCGCTACTGGATACGCGCGACCTGAAGGG
The DNA here is from genome assembly GCA_036488835.1 of Acidobacteriaceae bacterium. Taxonomy (GTDB): domain Bacteria; phylum Acidobacteriota; class Terriglobia; order Terriglobales; family Acidobacteriaceae; genus KBS-83. The sequence goes on along the minus strand of DASXGY010000187.1, from coordinate 5,387 downwards.
CTCCAATCCGCTCTTCTCCGACCAGCTCTACCATGACACCTTTGACAGCTACTGGAAGCTGCGCGATCTGTCGCAGCACATGCACAACGTGCACTGCGCGGTGATGACGGTGGGCGGGTGGTATGACGCGGAGGATCTGAGCGGCCCATGGCGCACCTGGCGCGCCATCGAGAAGGCGAACCCGGGAACACCGAACACGATTGTGGAGGGGCCCTGGGTGCATGGTGGCTGGGCGCGCAGCGATGGCGCCTCGCTTGGCGATATCCCCTTCAATGCAAAGACCAGCGAGTTCTTTCGCAGGGATATCCAGTTTCCGTTCTTTGAGTACTACCTGAAGGGCAAAGGCGAGGCGCCGCCTGAGGCCTACATGTTCGAGACAGGCACAAATGTGTGGCGCAAGTATCCAAGCTGGCCGCCACGTGGCGCGCAGCCGAGGATGCTCTACTTCCACACGGATGGCAAGCTCTCCTTCGACCCGCCTTCCGGCAGCCAAGGCAAGGATTACGACGAGTATGTGAGCGATCCGACGCACCCGGTGCCGTTCGTGCCGTATGTCACAGATACGGTGCCGCAGCGCTACATGGTCGAAGATCAGCGCTTCGCCTCCACGCGGCCAGATGTCCTGGTGTACGAAAGCGATCCGCTGACTGAGGATGTGACCATTGCGGGGCCGATCACTCCGAAGCTGAAGATCGCTTCGAGCGGCACGGATTCTGATTTCGATGTGAAGCTGATCGATGTCTATCCCAACGACTATCCCGACCCGGAAGGCACAGCCTCCGGCAACAAGCGCATCCTCGGGCCGCCGCCGCTGCACATGGGCGGCTATCAGGAGATGTTGCGCGGTGAGCCGATGCGTGCCAAGTTCCGCAATAGCTGGGAAAAGCCGGAGCCGCTGACGCCGGGCAAGGTGACGGATCTCGAATTCGAGATGCCGGACCTGGATCACACCTTCCGCAAGGGTCACCGCATCATGGTGCAGGTGCAGAGCTCGTGGTTTCCGCTGACCGATCGCAACCCGCAGACATTCACCGATATCCCACACGCGAAGCCCGAGGACTTCAAAAAAGCCACCGAACAGGTGTATCACTCAGCCGCGGAGCCAAGTGGAGTGCAGGTGATGGTGCTGCCGCAGCCCTAGCTCTTTCAGCCAGATCAGCTATAGGGGTGCGCAACTCACCAGCTGCCTGCCTTTCTTGCCAAATGAAGTAGCAGGTGCGCAAAACCCGGCCAGACGGTAGCATGGACGATTGCGGAGCCCCGGCTGCTCCGACCGCTGCTTTCAGAGGACACGCTCGCGCGCACAATGCACACTCGGACCGAAGAGCAGCAGGCCACCGGCATGGTGAGCAAGGGAGCGGTGTTGACCGCTGCGGGAGTCACCGACCGCGGGCGGGTGCGGCACGCCAACGAAGACTTCTTTGTGATGCGGCCGGAGACGGGCGCATTCGTCGTTTGCGACGGCATGGGCGGCGCCGCGGCGGGCGAAACGGCAAGTCACCTGGCGGCGGAAACTGCGGTGGTCGCCCTGGCCAAGGAGAAACCGGGACCAGCAGCGATTCGCGAGGCAGTGCGGCTGGCCAACAGCGCTGTCTACGAACGCGCCCGGCAGGACCGCCGGCTCGAAGGCATGGGAACCACGCTGGTGGCCCTCTCCGTAAGCGGCAGCGCTGCCTGGGTGGGACATGTTGGCGATAGCCGCTGTTATCGCTGGCGCGCAGGCACGCTCGAACGCCTGACGCAGGACCACTCGCTAGTGGAGGAGCAGATCCGCGTCGGCCGCATGACGCGAGAGCAGGCACGCCGCTCGCCGATGCAGAACGTCATCACGCGGGCCGTCGGGACGCGCGCCGAGGTGGTCGCGGACGTCCAAGAGTTTCCATTGCAGCGTGACGATCTGTTTCTTATCGCCTCCGATGGCCTGACCCGCGAGCTCACCGATGCGGCAATTGCCGGCCTTCTGGCGGATGCGGGCAGCGATCTGCAGGCCGTGTGCGGGGCACTGGTTGCTGCAGCGAACGCCGCAGGCGGACGGGACAACATCACGTGCGTGCTGGTGCGCGCCGGCTCCTAGCCCGGCCCCAGAGCCTCACGGAGCCCTCAATTGAAGCGACGCCAGGTTGCGCACCCAGCGAGCTGGCCGCTTGTCTTCTGTATTTACCAGCTTGAAGGGACCGTCCTTGGCGCCGAGCGGCTGGCCATCCATGCGATCGGCCACGATCACCGTGCCACCGTGGAAGGCCGGATCCACCTCCGCGAGTGAGTAGACAGCGCTGTACTTGTCCGTGCCCTCGGCCACAATGTACATCGCAAGCCCCTTCCCGCGCAGCTTGGCGCCGAGCGGCGCGTCGAGGCGTGCCAACAGCAGCGAGAGCTCGACTCCCTGAGAGGTCTCGTCCGCGTTCGTGTGGGGATTGTGCACCCGCACCGTCTGCCGCGCTAGCGATTGCAGGGCATCTGCGGTGAGCGTGACATGACGGCCGTCAGGGCTGCTCAGGTCGAGCGTGGCCGTCGCCAAGGCGGTCTGTGTTGCCGCCTGCTGCGCCGTTGCGGCGTGCGTAGGTAGGAAAGCGAGGAGGCACAGCAGCGGAAGGAGATGGAAAGTCTTTGTCATCGGTCATCCTTTACCGCAGGCGCATGCAGCCTGCGATTCTGCGCGATGCAGCCGGTGTAGGTTGCCAGGAAGCGAGTGCGCAAGTCGCGATATTGCTCGATCGTCTGAAAGCGGCGCGTCAGCGGCTGCTGATTGAGCAGGTAAATGCTGGTCGCGATGTGGCGCGCGTTGTCAAAGAGCAGGTAGAAGCCCAGTGTGCCCCCCTTGAGGGCTGTGCGATCGAAGCCGTGTACCTCAAGATCGTGCATCGAGGCTGGCAGGCTGGTGTTGGGCTGGGTCTCGTGATCGGATGCGATCATGGCCGCAATCTCATCCAGCAGGCTCTGCTTTTCCGTGGCCCAGGTGGCCTCGGGCAGCAACTCCGGTTTCACATTGGCGAAGAAGTCGCCGCCTACTCCGTAGGCGAACATAATCCGCCGTCCTGCAAGCATATGGATAATCTTTGGTCCCCCGGTGGTGTCGATGGTGCGTTGCTGCACGCCGGGCGGGAGCGCATCGATCTTCACGATCTGCAATCCGTCATCGAAGCCGCAGGATTCGTAGTCACGTAGCGCGGCGGCATCTGGTGGCGATGGGGTTTGGGAAGTATCGGGAGGAGCGTTCTGCGCTGGCGCGACGAGCGTGGAAAATACTAGAGCAATCGCAAGAGGCATCAGGCGCATGGTAGGCAACGGCAGTATACCGGGCGTGTGCCGAGCGCCGCAGGATGAGCCACGCTGCTCATTTAGAATCGGCATGTGGCGAACGCAAGCGCACTGACCTTTCAGGAACTCCTTTTCAACCTGCAGACCTTCTGGGCCGCACGCGGCTGCGTGCTGCAGCAGCCATACGACGTGGAAGTCGGCGCAGGCACTATGTCTCCGGAGACGTTCCTCCGGGTGCTCGGTCCGCGGCCTTTTCAGGTAGCGTACGCGCAGCCGTCGCGCCGTCCCGCGGACGGCCGCTACGGCGAGAACCCGAACCGCCTCTTCAAGCACACGCAGTTCCAGGTCATCCTGAAGCCGCCGCCGGAGCACGTGCAGGAGATCTATCTGGAATCGCTGGCGGCGATGGGTATCGACTTGCGTGAACACGATCTGAAGTTCGAAGAGGACAACTGGGAATGGCCGGCGGGCGGCGCGTGGGGCGTGGGCTGGCAGGTGATGCTGGATGGTCTGGAGATCACGCAGTTCACCTATTTCCAGCAATGCGGTGGATTGGAGCTGGATCCGATTTGCGCTGAGCTGACCTATGGCTTGGAGCGCATCGCGGCTTTTCTGCAGGATGTCGACTCGATCTACGACATTGTGTGGGCGCGCGACCCGCTGACCAAGCGCGTCATCACCTACGGCGAAGTGCGGCTGCAGGAAGAGGTGCAGTTCTCCACCTACAACTTCGAGCATGCGGATGTCGTGAAGCTGTGGGAGCACTTCCGCCTCTACGAGCAGGAGTGCCAGGCGCTGCTGGCGCTGGTGCGCGAAGACCAAGCGACGCGCAAGGAGCGTGAGCGCGTGCCGGTGCTGGCAGCCTACGACCTGTGCCTGAAGTGCTCGCACATCTTCAATCTGCTGGATGCGCGCGGGGCTGTGAGCGTGACCGAACGGGTCGGCATCATCGGGCGCATTCGCAACCTGACTGTAGGAGTCGCCCGCGCATACGCCGCGACGCTGGGCATACAAGCTGCAGGGCAGGCTGCCTGACGCTGGCGAGAGGACTGAACGACGAATGGCCGAGTTCCTGTTTGAGATTGGGTTGGAAGAGATTCCTGCGCGCATGATAGCGAGCGCGCAGCAGGATCTGGCTGTGCGTGTGCAGAGCATGCTATTGGCCGAGAAGTTGCTGGCGGCCGAGGCCAATGTGCGCAGCTACGCCACCCCGCGTCGGCTGGCTGTGCTGGTCCGCGGTGTTGCGGCACGACAGGAAGATGCGACCGAACAGTTGACCGGGCCGGCCTGGAAGGTGGCGTTCAAGGACGGTCAGCCGACGCCGGCGGCCGTGGCCTTTGCCAGGAAGGCTGGCGTTGCGGTGGAAGCGCTGACGAAGCAGATGACGCCCAAGGGCGAGTATGTCTCCGCCACGGTGACGAAGGCGGGACACAGCGCCGCGGAGATCCTGGCCGAGAAGCTGCCCGCTGAGTTGGGGAAGATCTACTGGGCGAAGAGCATGTACTGGCGGCCGGGAAAGCCGGAGCGGTTTGTGCGGCCGGTGCGGTGGATGCTTGCGCTGCTGGATGCAGCAGTGGTGCCGGTAGAGTTTGGCGGCAAGGTGGCCGGTGCGGTGACTTATGGACATCGCGTGCTGCATGGCGATGCGCCAGTGACGATTGCGGCGCCTGCTGATTACGCGACGAGGTTGGAAGCGGCGTATGTCGTCGCCGATGTGAGCGTTAGACGCGAGCGCATCCGCAAGGCGCTGGATCGCGTGACTCGCACGGTAGGGGGGGCGCGCTGGCGTGAAGATGAGCCGCTGGTGGAGACGGTGACGCAGCTTACAGAGTGGCCAAGCGCGGTGCTGGGCACCTTCGAGCACGAATATCTGGAACTGCCGGATGAGGTGCTGGTGACCGTGATGCGCAATCATCAGAGGTATTTCGCGGTGAACGATGCGAGCGGCAAGCTGGCACCGCATTTCCTCACGGTGCTCAATACGCAGGTGGATGCGGCCGGCGAGACAGTCATTCGTCACGGCAACGAGCGGGTGCTGCGCGCCCGATTCAACGATGCGCGGTTCTTCTGGACCTTCGACCAGAAGACGCCGCTTGCCGCGCGCGTCGAGTTGCTGAAGGCGGTGACCT
>DASXGY010000388.1:0-1762 GCA_036488835.1 Acidobacteriaceae bacterium | reverse complement strand
CAGAAACGGATAAAGAAATTCGGTCTGCCCAATATCCTGACCAAGCTCGCGATGTTCGAAGAAGACATGCACTGTCTCCCACAGTGTGTGGCACAGAATCTCCACCATCTCCTGGTGCATGAAGGGATCCTGTGTCGCGGCCTTCAGTGCGTAGGTACCTGACGGCCCCGGGAGAGCGAGGGTCATGGCGCCATGTTTCTGCGCGGATTGCAAAGCAGACCAGACGTCGCTATCCCCTTCAGGGGGCCCGAAGCCCATGACGATATCGTCGGTCCGCACAATCGCGTCCAGCCAGGGCTGCATCAGTAGAGAGAGATCGACTGCGGGAAGCGCACGCTTGCCAACGATCACCGGGTGGACAAATTCTACGGAGACGTGCTGGGCGTCGGTAGCGTATGGACCCCGCCCAAAGGCAAGCAGGCGACCGCCACGCAGAAAGCGCTCCGACATCTCACGGCACGCTTCGGCCAGGCGGCGAGCTTCGGCGGAAAAGTACTGCTCGAAGACCTGGTTGCGTACCACCAACCGCTCTTCGATCTGTTCCGCGAGTGAGTATGCCGTTTCCATAAGTGGGCTGAGAGGATCGTTTAGCAGATTCGCGGCAGCGGGTCGCCCGCTAGCATGTCCACGATGCGGCTGCCGCCGTATCGCGTGCTGACCAGCACCGCGTTCGCTGGTTCCTTTCGTACCTCGCCGATGATGCACGCGTCTTCACCGCCCGGTGTGTTGTTGAGCGCGTTCAGGGCCATGTCTGCATATTCCGGCGCAACAATCGCAAGGAACTGTCCTTCGTTTGCGATGTGCAGCGGGTCCAGGCCCAGTAACTCACATGCGCCGCGCACCGCATCGCGGATCGGTACCTCCTCTTCAAGCAGGCAGATTCCAAGTCCGCAATCGCGCGCCAGTTCATTGAGAGATGTGGCAACGCCACCGCGTGTTGGATCGCGCATCCAGCGAACACCGGGGCCTGCTTCCTGGCCGAGCGCCTCCACCAATGGCAGCACACACCGTGTATCCGAGCACAGATCGGCTTCGAGGTCCAGGTCTCCGCGGGCCAGAAGAATCGTGATGCCGTGATCGCCGATAGGGCCGGACAGGAGCACCTTGTCCCCGGGTCGGACGCTGCGCACATCTACGCGTAAGTAGGGGAGCGGGCGCCCGATGCCGGCGGTCGTGATATACATTCCGTCAGCCTTGCCACGCTCGACGACTTTGGTATCGCCTCCCACCATGGCGACTCCCGAACGGCGCAGCGCACTGGACATTGCACGTACCTCTGCCTCGAGAATCGAAGACGGAAGACCTTCCTCCAGCACAAACGTGACGACCATGGAGTGGCCTTTGGCGCCGGCAACTGCAAGATCATTCATGGTGCCATTTACCGCGAGCTCGCCGATGGATCCACCGGGAAAGCGCAGAGGCTTCACCACAAAACTATCGGCCGTCATGGCCATGGGTGTGCCGTCGATCTCGAGGCGGGCTGCGTCGCCCAGCGGCTCGCGTGAGTTGCCGCACAGCAGTGGCGCGAACAGTCCCTCCACAAGCCTGCGGCTGGCTTTGCCGCCGGCGCCGTGCGCCATCTCGATCTGCGGATCGCGGAAACGGACCGTCGGCGCGCTATTGTCGACAGCCGGTATTTCGCTCAGGCTACCGAGCTTATCTCCGTTACCAGCGAGGCGGTCTTGCGGTACTCGTAGTTGTAATATGCTGCGCATGAACCCTCTGAAGAAACCATGAGCGCACCGATGGGGTGCTCGGGCGT
>DASXGY010000131.1:0-10723 GCA_036488835.1 Acidobacteriaceae bacterium | reverse complement strand
GGCCTGCTGCCCTATCTCGACAAGCTGCGCTTCAACGTCGTCGGCTACGGCTGCACCACGTGCATCGGCAACTCCGGCCCGCTGCCCACGGACGTATCTAAATCCATTGACGACCACGGCCTGGTTGCGGTCTCGGTGCTTAGCGGCAATCGTAATTTCGAGGGACGCATCAACTCGGATGTGCGCGCGAACTACCTGATGTCTCCGCCGCTGGTGGTGGCATACGCGCTCGCCGGCCGCATCGACCACGACTTCGACAACCAGCCGCTGGGGCAGAGCAAAGATAAGAAGCCAGTCTTCCTGCGCGACATCTGGCCGACGCAGCTGGAGGTATCCGAGACCATCGCAAGCGCGATCAGCTCCGAGAGCTATCGCAAGGAGTATGCGACGGTAACCGATGGCGATCAGAACTGGCAGCACCTGAAGGTGCCCACGGGCGAGGTCTACCGGTGGGAGCCGGACTCGACCTACATCCGGCAGGCGCCGTACTTCGACAATATGCCGAAGGTGCCTGCTGCGGTTACAGACATCCGTGATGCACGCGTGCTGGCGGTGCTGGGCGACTCCGTTACCACGGATCACATCTCGCCCGCTGGCTCCATCAAAGCCAACGGACCGGCCGGCAAGTACCTGAGCGAGCATGGCGTGAAGCCGTCGGACTTCAACTCCTATGGCTCGCGACGCGGCAATCACGAGGTGATGGTGCGCGGTACCTTCGCGAACATCCGGCTGCGCAACCGGCTTGCGCCGGGGACCGAAGGCGGCGTGACGCGACTGCTGCCCGAGGGCGAGCCGATGAGCATCTTTGACGCCTCGGTGAAGTATGCCGAGCGTGGCACGCCGCTGGTGATCCTGGCAGGCAAGGAATACGGCTCGGGGTCATCGCGCGACTGGGCGGCGAAGGGGCCGCGGCTGCTGGGCGTACGCGCGGTGATTGCGGAGAGTTATGAGCGCATCCATCGCTCGAACCTGGTGGGCATGGGAATCCTCCCGCTGCAGTTTGAAAACGAGGACACGGTTGAATCGTTGGCGCTGACTGGCGAAGAGACCTATAGCTTCCCCGGGCTGAAGGCGCTGCTCGATGCACGCTTCGCCAACGGCCGCGAGCTGACGGTGGAGGTGACGGATGCGAAGCAGCAGAAGCGTACTTTCAAGGCGAAGGTGCGCATCGATACGCCGCAGGAGATCCTCTACTACGAGAACGGCGGCATTTTGCAGTACGTGCTGCGGCAGTTGGCTGCGAACTGAATGACGGGGCCGCGCCTCTGGTTCAGGAGCGCGGCCTCACATCTTCACTTCGCGACTTCCAACATCACCAGCGAATTTACCGGAAGATTCACATCCATCTTGCCGTCGCGCAGCTTCGTCTCCTCCGGCGGGCTGAGCTTCGATGCCTCATTCAACTCGCGCACCTGCGCCTCGGTGGGGTAACGGGGGCTGCCCATCTTGCGATAGGCGGCGAGCGTATTGCCGTGCGTTGGGTCGAGCCGCGTGATGCTCACCGACGCGCTCTGCGGGACGTGCTCGAATGCGATCTGCATCTGCTTGTCGACTCCCGGACCGCCCGGCTGATGCGCGCCAAAGGGATCGGTCATGTTCCACACCGCGACGACGAGCGTGCCATCCGGGCGCCGCGTCACCAATGCATTCTTTGAGGGATTTGCCAGGCGCTCGTCGCCGAGATGGTGCAGCATCGCAAAGGCATTGAAGCTGGGCTTGCGAATGCTGTAGGGCGCGATCAGGCCGAAGCCACCGTCGAAGGGTTCGCGCTTCGGACCGTCCTCTTCGAAAACATCGTCGAAGGTCCAGAAGGACATAATCGCCGGGAGGCCGTCGCATTCGCGGATGGTATTCGCAACCGCTGGACCGACGAAGGTTGTATCGCGCGCTGCATCGATGCCGACAACGTTCCACTCCGTGACAAACCAGGGGATGTGCGGCATGGGCGAGGCGGCGATCTGCTGCTTTACGTGTGCCATCGCGGCGCAGAGACGATCGTCCATCGGCGGCAGCTCGCTCGGCGTGAAGGTGTGCTCGTAGTTTTCGTCGGCATATCCGTGGGTGGAGAGGAAGTCCACCGGCACATTGTTGTCGTGCATGTACTTCAGAAACTCCGGCACCCATTCTTCTGCAGCAGCCGCCGGTCCGCCAACGCGCAGCCGCGGACTGACCGATTTGAGCGCACGCGCGGTGTGGCTGTAGAGCTCGAAGTACGTCGCCTGCTTCGGCTGGCCGACCCAGAAATCGATGTTCGGCTCATTCCATACTTCGAAGTACCATTGCGCGACCTCGTCGATGCCATAACGCGCGACCAGGTTCTCCGCGAGGGCGCGGATCAGCGCATCCCAGCGCGCATAGTCTTTCGGCGGAGCGACGTTGGGCTTGTACCAGAAGGCATGCGGCGCGGGATGCGCTGCAAGTTGCTTGGGCATGAAGCTGATCTCGACCACGGGACGCACGCCGCGCGCGAGCAGGCCGTCGTAGATCTCATCCACGTAGGTGAAGTTATATTGTGGCTGGCCGTCCTTATCTTCGGTGTAAACGCCATTCTCATCGTCGAGAATGCCGTGGAAGCGGACATACTTCATGTCGGTCACGCTCTTCACTGCCGTCAGATCATTGCGATAGGCCTCGCGCATGGCCAGGTTGGCGTGGCCGGACCCGAACATCTGCTCCCAGAAGTGCGGCAGCGGGGTCGCCGTGGCCTGCGCGTCTACGGTGACTGTCTCCTGCGCATGCGCCGCGCTGCTCGCAACCACCGCCAGCAGCAGGCAGAGGATTGCCGCCACAGTCCGATTGACTCTCCGCATTCCGCACCCCCCGTTGAGCGATTGAGCGATCCGGCCACCAGTGTAGTACGAGCGCAATCGTTTGCGCATGAGAGAAGCAAAAAGGCGGAGTCGCCTCCGCCAGATTTGCATCCTGCCAATTTGGTCCAATCCGGCTGTCATGCGCGGCGTGAGAGCTGCGGCTGACCAAGAATCCTGACCGATCCTCGTTCCGCAACCGCGATTCCCGGAAATTGGCTCTAGACGCCCACCGCGTAGGAGTCCAGCGGATCCTGATCGCCCGCATGCTTGTAGTAGTCATAGGGCGTGCGGTGATTGAACTTGTAGCGCAGTTTGAGTTCACGACCAACGAGTAAACCAAGAGCTGCTACGCTCACCGCAACTCCCGTCCAGGTGACAGTGCGAAGCAGGTAGTTCGGTTTTTTTTGGAATGGTAGAAGATTGCTCATGATCCTTCTCCGCTCAGGTGCAACGATTGTCCGCACCATTCTCTCTCAATCTACATTCATGATAGCCCAGCGACGCCGCTGTCGGCACTAGGCCATTACGGCGGTACTAGGTTCTTTCGTCACTACGCGTGCACCACGCCCTCAATGGCGCGCAGCATCGCGACCTTGCGCTCCGGTGGTAAAAAGCTTGCCTCAACCGAATTCGCGGCCAGTTCGCGCAACTGCTCCTGCGTAAACTGGAACTCCCGCTCCGCCAACCGGTATTCGCCCAGCAGATCGCTGCCAAAGAGCGTGGGGTCGTCCGAATTCAGCGTGATCATCAGGCCGGAATCGAAGTAGCGGCGCACCGGATGTTCCGCCAACGAGGGGCAGGAACCGGTTCGCACATTGGACGTCACGCAAATCTCAACCGGGATTTGCCGCTCCGCCAGAACCTCCATCAGCTCGGCGTCATGCTCCGCAGATAAGCCGTGGCCGATGCGTTCCGCGCCGATATTCAGCGCACCCCAGATGCTCTCCGGACCCACAGTTTCGCCCGCATGCGCGGTCAGGCGGAGCCCGGCATCGCGGGCTTCAGCATAGAGCTCACGAAAGGGCTCCGCGCCGGTGCGGCGTTCATCGCCGCCGATGCCGATGCCGATAATGGAGGGATGCTCCCGGCGCATCTCCGCCGCCTTGCGAAAGACGCGCGCTGCTTCTTCCACACCGAAGTGCCGCACCGCATCGAATATCCAGAGGATGCTGATGCCAAGCTCACGCTCTGCGCGCAACCGGGCGCGTTCCATGCCGGCGAAGAGCGGCTCGAATTCGATACGCCGCCAGTAGTACACCACGCCGACCGAGACATAGACCTCCGCATGCGCAACGCCCTGCGCCGCCAGCGATTGCGCCATGCGCCAGGTGATGAGTTCGTAGTCGTCCGGCGTCAGAAGCCGCTCCGTGATGGCCTTGAAGGCCAGCAGGAAGCCGGTGAAATCCGCATATCGATAGAGCGCCTGCGCCTGCTCCAACGTAAGCCGGCCGGCAGGATGACGCTCGCTCAACTCCACCAGCGTCTCCGGCGTGACCGCGCCTTCAAGGTGCAGATGCAGCTCCGCCTTGGGCAGCCTGCGCAGGAAATCGCCGGTGGACTCTCTCACTTCTCAAGTCTAATTAGCAACGCGCATAGAAGAAAAACCGGAGCGATCTGGTGGATCGCTCCGGTGGTTGTAAACCAGCGAATGAGCTAGAACCTGTAGTTTGCCGAGAACTGCAGATGGCGCTCCTGCGAACGCACCGGGGTGCCCTGACTGGCGATCTGGCCGAAGGTCGTATCCGCCACGCCGACATCGGGATTTCCGTAGCTGGCGATGTTCAGAGCGTTGAAGGCGTCGAAGCGGAAGCCGAGGGTCTGCTCCCGGAAGACGACGAAGTCCTTGAATGCCGACATGTCGACGTTCAGGTAGCCGGGGCCGCGCGTGCTGCCATTGGTCGAAGTGCCGAAGGTGTTGCTGGCGGGAACGCCAAAGGCGCAGGCAACGCCGAGTGCGTTGATCCTGGAACCGGGTTGCGTGCACGGCGTGGCGGAGGGGTCCGTACCGTACCAATTGTTGATGCTGCGATGGACAATCTTCAGCGGGAGGTATTGATTGGCGCGAATTTGGCCGTAGGTGTTGGAGTTGGAGTTGTCGGGCGAGGTGATGGTCTCCGGGAATCCCGAATACGAGACGATGGCGGTCGAGAACTTCCAGCCGCCCACGGCTTCATCGGCGACACGGTTGAGATTGGAAGCGAACTGCTTGCCACGGCCAAACGGCAGGTCGTAGACGCCGATTGCCGAGAAGTTGTGCTTGATGTCGTACCCAGCCGGACCGTAATCCGCGTGGCTGTTGCGATAGTCCTGGAAGGCGCCACTGAAGCCCGAGGTGTTCACACCATAGTTGCCGACGCTGTTGGTCAGCGCCTTGCCGTAGGCGTAGTTTGCGGTGAACTCCAGGCCGTGGCTGACGCGCTCGCGCAGCACGACCTGCAGCGCATTGTAGTTTGAGGTGGCGCGGGATTCGGTAATCAGCAGCCGGTTGGAGCCGATACCGAGGTTCGTGTCGTTGAAGTATGGAGCAGTTGTCGGGTCGCCGTTCACCAGGTACTGGTTGACGTTGCCATAGTCCTCGATGTGCTGGCCCTGCTCGCCCAGGTAGCCAACCTGGAGCGACATGCTGGATGTCACAGCATATTCGGTAGTCAGATTCCATTCCTGAAGATAGGCCGGTTGGATGTTCTGTGGGTAGATGTTGTAGGTCGATCCGTTGAAGTTCACGTCACTCGCAGTCGCTGCGAAACCCTCCTGTACGGTGCGAGGATTTCCGCCGGTGGCGGGCTGACCATTTCCAGGAGCTGTCGGGGCGAGCTGCTTAATATCCACCGACTGCACGAACGGCGTGATAGAGGTGAGGCGCTGGTTTGCCGCGTTGCCCTCAAAGAAGCTGGTGGCACCATATCCTCCGCGAAGAACAAACCGCGGCGTTGCCTGAAAGGCAAAGCCGAGGCGCGGCATGAACTGCGTGTAATTCGGCTGGTAGCAGGCACGATTGTCGCAGACCGTCGAGTTCGGCGGTGCTCCGGCGGGAACTCGGCTTGCATACTCGACGACACCCGTGGCGAGATCGATGTTTCCGGTCTTGTTGTTCTGCTCGTACCAGGGCTGATCGTACTCGTAGCGGAGGCCGATGTTCAGCGTCAGGTTCGGCATGATCTTCCAGTCGTCCTGAATGAATCCTGCCGCGCGCCACTGCCGCTGCCCCACGAAGATGCCCTGTGAGGTGACCTGCGCCTCGCGTACGCGATTCAGCAGGAAGTCCGCGCCGCCGTAGCCGGCCGCACCGGTCACCGACGGATTGCTGGTGTAATCGCCGGTGTAGCTGAGCTGGCCCAGGAAGCCGGCATTGTTATCCGTGATGTAAGCGTTCTGATACCGAATGGCCTGCACGCCGATGCTGAGCAGGTGCTGCCCTTTCTGCCAAGTCAGGTTGTCGATGTAGCTGTAGGTGTTATCGATGATGCTTCCGACGAATGCGGCATTGCCGCCGGCGGTAATGTTGCCGGAGATGTTTTGCGCAGCATAGCCGGGATAGTTCTGTGTTGCTTCTCCTCCGATGCCGACGATCGAATTGCCGTTGAGGCCGAAGATGCCGCTGGGATCGGTGGGAACGCCCTGCGCCCATTGCACCCGAGTGAAGCCGATACGCGCGGAGTTCACAATCGCCGGCGAAAAGACATGCACCCAGTTTGCGCCCCCCAGCTTGGTCGGATAGTTGTTCGCCGTCGGGAAGGAGATGGCAAGGAAGGGGGTCTTGCCGTCAAAGGCGGTGCCTATCGAGACGAACGCGGTGATTTTGTCTGCCGCCCGCGGATCGTATTCGATCTTTATGTCGCCCTGATTGTTTGCCTTGAAGCTTCGGCTCGGTCCCTGCAGGTCGTTCTGCGCAATGCCGTCAGTGGGCGCGGCATTGGGCAACGGATAGAGGTTGGGATGGGCGAAGAGATAGAGAGCGACCGGATTGGTGGTAGCAGGCAGTTTGTTGTTCACATACGGCGCAAAGTTGTTCTGTGAGTCGTAGAGTTGGACCGGCGTATTGCCGTTCGCGCCGCTCAAGAGCACGGAGAAGTCGCCACCGCGCTGCGCCGCGGTGAAGACGCTGTCCTGCTCCAGGCCGCCCTGATGAAAGCGCGCGCCGAGGTAATCGACAAAGAAAAACAACTTGTCATGGAGGATCGGGCCGCCGAATGTTCCGCCGAACTGCGACTGCGAAAAGGAATTGATGGGAACGATGGGGTTTGCGTGATTGTTCGCCCAGGTGTTGGCGTTGTAGTTGGCGTTCTGGGTGTAGCCGTATACCGATCCGTGGAAACTATTAGTGCCGCTCTTGAGCACACTCACCACGCCGCCGCCATTGACGTTGCCGTAGTCGGCGGGTGAATTGGCCGTGAGGATCCTGATTTCCTGCAGCGATTCAGGCGCCGGGCTATAGCCAATGAGGTTGTTCTGCGTCTCGTTCAAGTCAATGCCGTCCAGCGTGTAGTTGTTGGCCTGCGCGCGGTTGCCATTGATGTTCGGAATGTCGCTGTTGAAGGTGCTGCGCTCGATGCTGGTAGGTCCCTGCGTGCCATAGGTGGTCACGGTGCCCGGCGTGTAGAGCGTGAGAGCGGAAAAGTCCAATCCATTCAAAGGAATGTTCCGGACGGTGTTGGCGGTGAAGGTCGTTCCAATCGTGGGATCGTTGGTGTTCAGAATGGGAGCGACGTCACCCTTCACGTCCACCGTGGTGGTGGCGGCGCCCGTCTGCAGGTGGGCGTCGAATTTGACGGTCTGAGCGACCTCTAACGCAAAGGGGGGAAGCTTTGCCGTTGTGAAACCGGGAGCTTCCACGGTGACCTGATATTGCCCGATGGGCAGGAAGCGGATGCTGTAGATACCGGCGCCATTCGTCGTGGCTTGCGTAGCGACGCCGGTTGCGGTGTTAAGCGCGGTGACGTGCGCGTTGGGAACAACGGCACCGGTGGCATCTGTTACTGTGCCCCCGACGCTTCCCGTGACGGTCTGTGCCGAAAGCGAGAAAGGGATCGTTAACACAAAGAGAGCGAACACTACTGGCAAACATCGCCGGATGCGCATATTGCCTCCTAAAATTTTCCAACGAGAACAGCCCTGTCGAACGAAGAAGGCCCCGGCTGCAACAACGAGGAACTGCTTATTATGCACGTTTGACGCGCAAACGAAAAGATCGGTAGCGAACGTTCCCACAAAGTAACAAATTCGCGGGATAGAAGTGTATCGGCGCAGTTATCCGAATGACTGACGGGTTGTCTGGCAGATTCAGCTAACTAGCGAACTCGCTGCGCTTGCGTGAGTAGAAGACGTAGATCACCATGCCGATGATCAGCCAGATGAAGAAGCGCAGCCAGGTCGTGATGGGCAGGCCCGCCATGAGCAGCACGCAGAAGGCGATGCTGAGGATCGGCGTGGCAAAGCCACCGGGAGCGCGGAAGCTGCGGTGCCGCTCCGGCTCGCGTACGCGCAGGATGATGACGCCGATGGAGACCAGGACAAAGGCGAAGAGGGTGCCGATGTTCGAAAGATCGGAGAGCGTGCCGATGTCAAGCAGCCCGGCAGGTATGCCCACCAGGAAGCCGGCGATCCAGGTAGCCACCGCCGGGGTGCGAAAGCGCGGGTGAACCTTACCGAACCATGCGGGGAAGAGGCGATCGCGCGACATGGCGAACCACACGCGCGCCTGGCCAAGCTGGAAAACGAGGATGGACGAGATCATGCCTACCATCGCGCCCAACAGCACGATGAGGCGAATCCATTGCAGGCTGTGTCCGCCCGGCAGCAGGGAGAGCTTCTTCAGCGAGTTGACGACCGGCGCCGCATCGTCCACCAGCGTGTTCCACGGAACCAGCCCGGTAAGCACCACGGCGACCGAAATATAGAGCACCGTGCACACCACCAGCGTGCCGATGATGCCGATGGGAACATCGCGCTGGGGCCGGTGGCATTCCTCCGCGGCGGTCGAAACCGAATCGAAGCCGATGTAGGTAAAGAAGATGATCGACCCGCCGGTAAGCACGCCCGACCAGCCGTTGGGATAGTAGGGATGCCAGTTTCCCGGCTTTATAAAGTGCGCCGCGCCAAAGATGAAGATGAGGATGGCCGCGATCTTCAGCAGCACCATGATGTTGTTGGTGCGGGCGGACTCGCGGATGCCGCGCACCAGCACCACGGTCAGAATCATCACGATCAGGAAGGCGGGAACGTTGAAGCCGAAGTGCCATCCCGGCGCGTAGAGCTGCTTGCCGGTCAGGTCGGAAAAGCCGGACGGGAGATAGGCCGGAGAAATCCAACCGAGAGACGGATGTATGCCGAACCAGTCGAGGAAGTCGACCATATGGGCGGCAAAGCCCACGCAGACCGCCATGTTCGAAACGGCGTATTCGAGGATCAGGTCCCAGCCGATAATCCACGCCACCAACTCGCCCAGGGTTGCGTAGGTGTAGGTGTAGGCCGAGCCGGCGATCGGAATCATAGAAGCGAGCTCGGCATAACAAAGTCCGGTAAAGCCACAGACAATGGCGACCAGGATGAGCGAGACCGCCAGCGCCGGACCAGCGCCGGGGCGACCGATAAGCGCCTGATGCCGGATCAGATAATCCAGCAGAGGTGTGTTCAGGATGGAGGAGGTATCGAACTTTTCGCCGGCGATCGCCGTGCCGATCACCGTAAAGATCCCCGAGCCGATGACCGCGCCGATGCCAAGTGCAGTGAGCGAGACGGGCCCCAGCGACTTCTTCAGCGCATTTTCCGAGCACTCCGAGTCGCTGATCAGCTTATCGATGGACTTGCGAGCAAAGAGTTGCGACAGGCGATGACTCCGGCAGAAACGTTCCGGCCAGCACAGGCACGCTGGCCGGGTGACACTACCTTAAGCTATCTTCCCCGCCCACGCAGAGAGGAATTTGGACTGGGTGTCCGGGCGGAGGCCTCACTCCCTTGGGTCATGGCGGCCACAGTTCTCATAGAAGGCCGTCGTACAAAGAACTGCCCCACCTGAGCGGGGCGTCCTCTTCGCCGGCCTGTTTCAGCGGTTCGTGTTCAAGACCTAGCGCTTGCTCGCGCCCCGCGCCAGTTTCTTGATCTTCTTCTTTTTGGAGCCGCGAGGCTCGGTGCGCTTTGCCTTCGGAGCCGCCTTTTTGCGCGCCGCGCGCTTCACCTTCTTGCGCTCCTGCGTATCTTCGATCTTCGTCGTATTTGCCATGATCTATCTCGATTCCTGAAATGTCGTCCGGCCATCTGGAGAAGCACTAGACCCGCTCAAGCTGGGCAAACTTCTCGACCAGCTTTTTCACGCCGAACTTCGTGAATTGTACTGTAATCTTCGCGTCGTCGCCGTCGCCCTCGCGGCGGAAGACCACGCCATCGCCGTACTTGGGATGGCGCACCCGCTGTCCGCTCTTGAACCCGACCACACCTGTCGCCTCCGGAACTGGCAGCTTGGGGCGCTTTGCGGTCGCGCCGCCACGGCTGCCAAAGAAGCTGGCGATGTTGTCGATCGAACCCGCATCGCTGCGTGTTCCGCTGGCAGCATTTCCGTAACTGCGCTGGTTACGATAAGCGGCGGAAGCAGGCGCGCTCTGGTCCTCGTCCTCATAGCTGTAGTGACGTTCGCCGTCTTCCGTGAAGCGGCCGCCGCTGCGGCTGGAGGAGCCGGTGCTGTAGCTGGCCGCATAGCCGCCCCATGTGGTGGCGCGCTCGCGGCCGCCACTCAGGTCTTCTAGCAGTTGCGGCGGCACCTCCTCCAGAAAGCGCGAGGGCAGCGCCGCATCCGGCATGTCGTTGCCGTAGCGGCGGCGATAGCGCGCGCGGCTCAGGATCAGCGTGTCCATCGCGCGCGTCATCCCCACGTAGCAGAGTCGCCGCTCCTCTTCGAGGCCAGCAGGATCGGTGAGCGT
>DASXGY010000125.1:0-6492 GCA_036488835.1 Acidobacteriaceae bacterium | reverse complement strand
TCGATGATCGCCGTGATCCGAGACCATCTGCGAGCAATCCAGCAGGCGCAGCGCGATGGCGGCAAATATCGAGTGGCGGTACTGGCCCGTGCCCGTACCCACCTGGTCGAGATCATCGCCAGGCTGCGAGAGGCGCAGATTCCCTTTCGCGGCGTGAACATTGACCTGCTGCGCGACCGGCAGGAAATCCTCGATCTGCTTTCGCTGTTGCGCGCGCTGCTGCATCCAGCGGATCGCATTGCGTGGCTCGCTGTGTTACGCGCGCCCTGGTGCGGGTTGACCATACCGGCGCTGCACGCCATCTGCGGCGATGCCGAGGCAACTGAGCAATCGTCTTCCATCTCGTCTCTCATTCGTTTGCATCAAGACCGGCTCGATCCGGAGAGCCGAAGGCGCGCGCTGCACGTACTGTCCGTCCTGGAACAGGCACAGGCGGCCTACGCCGCTGGAGCGCTTGCCGGCTCGCCTGCCGGACTGGCGCTATGGCTGGAGCGAACGTGGCATGCGCTTGGCGCGCCGCGCTTCCTCGATGAGGAGTCACTCGCCAATGCCGTGGCGTTCTTCGCCACGCTGGCGCAAATGCCGGCGAGCTGCTTTGGCACTCTGGATGAAAGCCTGAACCAACGGCTCGAGGAGCTCTACGCACAGCCGGACCCCAGCGTCTCGGAAAGCTGCGGCGTGCAGCTTATGACCATCCACAGCGCAAAGGGGCTGGAGTTTGAGGTCGTCCTGGTGCCGCAACTCCACAAATTGGGCAAGCGCGACGATTCCCCGCTCTTTCAGTGGCTGTTGCGCAGGCGCGCCGGAACAACGGAGGATGAGCTGCTGCTGGCTCCTATCGGTTACAAGCACGGTGACAATCCCAGGCTTTACGATTGGGTCGGCCAGAAGTCGCTGCGGCGGCTGCAGCAGGAAGAAAAACGGCTGCTCTATGTGGCCTGCTCGCGCGCCATCCACGAACTGCACCTCTTTGCCTCCATCAAGCTCAAGCAGAATGGCGAGCTCGGGCGACCCACGAAAGGCTCTCTGCTCGCGGCAGGATGGGATGGATTGGAGCGCCGCATCGCAGAGGCAACGGAACCGGCGGCCGCCTTCAATGTCGTCACGATGCCTGACGCCTCGTCCCCGGCCGGCAACGGTACCGTGCTGTCACTGGCAGCAGCAGCGCAGAGACAGGTCCTCCGCCGATTGCCCGCTGAGTGGTTCCACCATGTCGCATCCCAATCCCAGCACATTCCGGATAAGACGATCCACACAGCGCGTCCCATTAGCGAGCATGCAATCGAGGATTTCGCCTTCGCCAGCCGGCTCGCGCGCGTGCAGGGGATGGTACTGCACACGCTGCTGGAGCGCGCGGCAGCGGGCGCAAGTGGCGATCGCCCGGAATGGGGCCGCCTTACCGACGCGCTGCTGCGGCAGCACGGGTTGACTCCTGCAGATACTGCCTCGGCACGTTCCGCGATTCTCGAAGGGATACGCAACACCCTCAGCCACGAGCAAGGCTGCTGGCTGCTGGCGGCGCGTGATTCTGCCCTCGGCAGTCACGCGTGGAATGAGACATCCTGGAACGAGACATCCTGGACCAGCGTGAAGGAAGGCCGCGTGCTGCGTCAACGTCCCGACCGCGTCTTCTTTGCCGGCGATTCACCCGGCGCACCCGGTACCGAATACCTGTGGATCGTTGACTACAAGACCGCTGCGCTCGCGGCTGACGGCGATCGCGACAGCTTCCTCGCCGGCGCCCGCGAACAATACCGCAGCCAACTGGAGTCTTACAGCGAGCTCCTCCGCAAGCTGCCTGTGCTGGACGATGCAGCGGCCGAGCGCAAGCATCGGCTCGCCGTCTATCACCCCATGCTGCCCTGGCTCGATTGGTGGGCTGTGTAATGCAGCGCAGGCTGTTGCGCTCAGGATGCGGCGTTTTGCGGATTGCCCTGGTGGTGCCGGACGTCGGCTCCGCGTACCCAGAAGATGACATCCTCCGCAATATTCGTCGCATGGTCGGCAACGCGTTCCAGATTGCGCGCGATCACCAGCGCATTCAACGCGTGTGGAGTGAGCGCGGGCTGGTCCTTGATGAGCAGCGAGAGCGAGTAGTATGCCGACTCATTCATCTTGTCCACCTGGTCGTCCATCGCCAGCACGCTCTCGGCCATCTCCGCGTCGCCCTCGATAAACGACTGTAGCGCCTTGCGCACCATGCCGGAGGCGACCGACGCCATGTGCGGGATATCGACCGGCATCTCCGCTGCGGCGAACGCATTCAGGTCGCATACGCGCTCCGCGATATTCACCGCCTGATCGCCGACACGCTCGAGATCGGCATTGATCTTGATGACCGCCAGAATGAATCGCAAATCGATGGCCATGGGTTGCTCCATCGCAAGCAGGTCCAGAGCCATTTGGTCGATCTCGCGCTCCAGGCGATTGATCGCCAGTTCGCCATGCATCACCAGGTCGCAGATCGAAGTGTCGCGCGTTCGATAGGCTTCGATCGCGCGCTGGATCGCCTGCTCAGCCATGCCGGCCATCACAAGGAGCTTTTCCTTCAGCTCGTCCAGGCTCTGATGAAACCGTATGCGCATCAATACACTTCCCCTAAAGGCGCGGACTGATCTGCTGCAGTGGACGTGCAGCTTTTCTTAACGGAAAAGATGCGTCCGCGTCCTCTCTTCGGTCTGGATCGATAGGAGAAATGCATCAACCAAACCTTCCCGTGATGTAGTCTTCCGTGCGCTTGTCGCGCGGGTTGGTAAAGATCTTGTGGGTGGAATCGAACTCCACGAGCTTGCCCATCAAGAAGAAGCCGGTGTTCTCTGCCACGCGCGCGGCCTGCTGCATATTATGGGTCACGATCACGATGGTGTACTGCGATTTCAGCTCGAAGATCAGATCTTCGATCTTTGCCGTCGACACCGGATCGAGCGCGGATGCGGGCTCGTCCATCAGCAGAACTTCGGGATCGACTGCCAGCGCGCGAGCGATGCAAAGCCGCTGCTGCTGACCGCCAGAGAGGCTGGCGCCGGATTTCTTCTTCAGATCGTCTTTCACTTCTTCCCACAGCGCCGATTGCCGCAAGGACCGCTCCACCACCTCGTCCAGCACCCGCCGACTGCGGAATCCATTCAGCTTCAGCCCCGACGCGACGTTGTCGTAGATCGACATGGTGGGAAATGGATTCGGCCGCTGGAAGACCATGCCTACGCGGCGGCGGATCTCGACCGGCGAGGCTTCAGCGTAAATGTCGACATCGTTGATCAGCACCTTTCCCGTGACCCGCGCGATGGGATTGGTTTCGTGCATGCGGTTCAGGCAGCGCACGAAGGTGGATTTCCCGCAGCCGGAAGGGCCAATCAGCGCCGTCGCGTGATTCGCCGGAATATTCAGTTGGATTTCCTTCAGCGTGTGATTGCTGCCATACCACGCATTCAGGTCGCTGACTTCGATGCCGACGCCCAAGCTAACTTGCCCCCTTCAACGTACCGCGGCTGACGACATAGCGTACCAGCGCAACTGAAGCGATGATGAGCACGATAAGTACGAGCGCGCCCGCCCATGCCAGCCGGTGCCACTCATCGTAGGGCGAGACGGCGTAGACGAAGATCTGCAGCGGCAACGCAGCGATCGGCTCGTTCAGACTGGTGCTCTTGAATGCGTTGCCGAAGGCGGTGAAGAGCAGCGGAGCGGTCTCCCCGGCCACGCGGGCAAAGGCCAGCATGCAGCCGGTGACGATGCCTGCGGACGCGGTGCGCACACTGATGGTCAGCACCGATCGCCATGCGGGAACACCGAGTCCCAACGCCGCCTCGCGAATGGCGTGCGGCACCATGCGCAGCATCTCTTCTGTCGTGCGGGTCACGGTAGGCACCATCATGACGCCCAGCACCACGCCGCCGGCGAAGGCGGAGAAGTGTTTTTGCGGCAGCACGATCAGGGCATAGATCGCGATGCCCATAACGATCGACGGGACACCGTTCAGGACATCGGCCGTAAATCGCACCGCGTTTCCCATGCGTGTGGTGCCCGCATACTCCGCGAGGTAGATGCCGGCCCCAATGCCCAGCGGGATGCCGATGAGGCTGGCCAGGGCCAGGATCACACCGGAGCCGACGATGGCGTTTTCCATGCCGCCGCCCACCTCACCCACCGGAACAGGAATCTTGGTAAAGAAATCCCAGTTCAGTGAGGTCACGCCCTGCTTCAGCAGATAGAAGAGGATCGCAATCAGCGGAGCGATCACGATGATCGTCGCCAACACCGCCAGGCCGTTCACGATGTGATTCGTGATGCGGCGGGTGTGGACATTGACACGGGATGCCCGCAGAGGCGGACGAAGGGCGTGCGCTGCCATCTCAGGCCACCCTTGCCGGCGCGCCGCGCGTCACGGCCCACACCAGCAGACGGGCACAGGCATTGACTACGATCGTGACCAGGAAGAGCGCCAGCCCGACCTCGATCAGCGCGCTCAAATACATATTGTCGGTGGCTTCACTGAACTCATTCGCCAGCACGCTGGCCATGGTGTAGCCGGGCGCCAGAAACGATTTCGCAACCTCCGGCCGATTGCCGATCACCATGGTGACCGCCATGGTCTCGCCCAGCGCGCGGCCGAGCCCCAGGATGATCGCGCCCACAATGCCGATACGTGCGTTGCGCAGCACGCCGATACGGATCATCTCCCAACGCGTGGCGCCCAGCGCCAGCACGCCTTCTCGCTGCACCATCGGGACCGTGGTCATGACCTCGCGCGTCAGCGACGAGATGATCGGCAGAATCATGATCGCGAGAACCACGCCTGCGGCCAGCATGCTGTAGCCGGCGTTGGGACCGCTGAAGAAGCCCGTCCACCCCAGGGTGAGCGTCAGCTTCGGGTTGACATCATCACGCAGCAGCGGGATCAGGACAAAGATGGCCCACAACCCGTACACCACACTGGGGATGGCTGCCAGCAACTCGGTAAGGAAGGAGAGCGGCCCGCGCAGCCACTTGGGACACATCTCAGTCAGAAAAATCGCCACACCCAGCGCAAACGGCACCGATATGAGCAGAGCCAGCAAAGACGACATGAGCGTGCCGTAAATGAATGGCCACGCTCCGAAGTTGCCATTGACCGGGTCCCAGGCCGAGTGGAAGAAGAAGCCGAGGCCGAACTTTGAGAGCGTGAGCTGGGAGCGCGAGACCAGCTCATAGGCAATCAGAAACACGATGCCGAAGATGCTGAGCGCGCACAGAAAAACCAGCGCCTTGAAGGTGCCATCCGCCACGGAGGAGTTGCCGCGGCCACGCAGAAAGGTGCGCACCACGGAGGGTGCAGCGGATAGCTTCGCGTCAGACGAATGAGGAACAGATTCAGATTCAGACACGGATATCTTCGCAGGCTGCATCAAGGCAGAATCCTGTACTTTTTCAGCCACTCTATGGAAGAGTAACCAGCCACAGTGAATAGAAGATGAAAGGACTTAGACCCCATGGCTTAGGTTAAAACGCTCAAAACGAAGGCGCTAGTTGCAGCGCCCTCGCAGACGCGGTTCAGGTTTACTTCAACTGAGCGATAGTTGCTTTCACCTTGGCCACCACAGATGACGGCAGCGGCGCATAATTCAGCGCAGTCGCCTCTGATTCGTGATCCAGCATCCAGGTAAGGAAGTCCTTGATTATCTTTCCTTTAGCGGCATCCGGAGCCGGATTCGGAATCAGCAGCCAGGTGAAGCTGGAGATGGGATAGGCGTCCCGGCCAGGCGCATTGGTGATCGAAACCCGGTAATCGGCCGGCATCTGCTTCATGCTTGCGGCTGCCGCGGTCACGGAATCGATGGTTGCCTTCATAAAGACGCCAGCCGCATTCCGCACCAGGCCGGTTTCGATCTTGTTCTGCAGCGCATAAATCAGCTCTACATAGCCCATCGCGCCGGGGGTCTGACGCACCATACCAGCGACACCCTCGTTGCCCTTGGCGCCGATGCCGCGCGGCCAGCTTGGGGACGTTCCCGTACCCGGACCAGCCTTCCAGTCCGCGCTCACCTTGGAGAGGTAATCGGTGAAGATGTAGCTTGTGCCACTGCCGTCCGAGCGATGGACCACGAAGATCTCGGTGTTCGGCAGCTTTGCGCCGGGATTGTCTTTCATGATGCGGGCATCGTTCCAGTTCGTGATCTTGCCCAGATAAATGTCGGCCAGCACGTCGGGAGAAAACTTCAGGCTGCCGCTGACGCCCGCCAGGTTATAGACCGGCACCACCGCGCCCAGCACCGTCGGAACGTGCTGGATCTTCACCTTCGAAGCGGCCAGTTGTGCATCCGACATCGGACCGTCGCTGGCGCCAAAGTCGACCGTGCCCGCGGTCACCTGACGGATGCCCGCACCGGAGCCAAGCGACTGGTAGTTGATCTGAACGCCACCGTGACTGGCGCTGTATTCACTGAACCACTTGGAATAGATCGGATACGGAAATGTCGCGCCTGCGCCGTTCAACTTCTGTGCACTGGCAACGCT
>DASXGY010000047.1:0-4283 GCA_036488835.1 Acidobacteriaceae bacterium | reverse complement strand
GATGGCGGACATCTGTGCAGGCAGGACGGTGCCGAGGCTGAGTTTGAGGATCAGGGTGAGCAAGGCGCCGATGAGGATGCCGATGACGCCGCCGAAGGCGCAGAGCGTCATGGCTTCGAGCGTGAACTGCAACAGGATGGTGCGCCGCGTGGCGCCGAGCGCCTTGCGGATGCCGATCTCGCGCGTTCGCTCGGTGACGCTGACGAGCATGATATTCATGACGCCAACGCCACCGACCATGAGACCGACGCTGGAGACGCCGACGAGGAAGACGAAGAGGCCGCCGGTGAGCGTGTTCCACAGCTCCAGCAGCGCGTCCGAGGTGAAGATGGCGAAGTTGTCCGGCTGGTCGGAGTGGACCTTGCGGCGGCGGCGGAGCATCTCGCGGATCTCGTCTTCAACGGCGACTTTATTCTTTGCGTCGTCGTATTTCACGGTGATCCAGTAGTCGAGGATCTCGGGATGGATCTTGCGGAAGGTGAAGAGCGGGAAGTGGGCGGAGTTGTCGTTGGGATTCTTGCCGCCGCCGAAGACCTGCTTCTGCTTGGCGAGGACGCCGACCACGGTGAAGATGTCGCCTTCGATGTCCACTTCCTTGCCGAGGGCGGACTCCTGGCCGAAGAGCTCCTGCGCGGCGTCGTGGCCGAGGACAACGACGTTGGCACGGCGTTGCTCCTCCTGCTCGGTAAAGAATCGGCCCTCTGTGAGATCGAGATCGTAGACCAGGGGCTGTTGATCGGAGTCGCCTTGGAGGATGGTGTTGGAGACCTTGCGGTTCCCGTACTTGACCGAGAAGCTGCCGAGTTGGCCGGTGGGCGAGCGGTATTGTTGCGAGGCATCGACCGCGAGGACATGCGGAAGGTCGCGGAGGGCGACGGCGTCTTCGTAGGTGAGCTGCTTGCGATTGAGCATCTCCTGCGTGGGGCGGTTGCCGAAGACAGGGAAGCGGAAGACCCAGTAAACATTGGTGCCGAGCGACTTGACCAGGGTATCGACGTTGGCGGTGAGGCCGTTGATGACCGAGGAGATGAGGATGACGGTGGTGACGCCGATCATGATGCCTAGGATGGTGAGGCCGGAGCGCAGCTTGTTGGTGCGCAGGGTATCCACGGCCATCCGCACCGCTTCTTTTCCGTCACTCCAGCGCATGGATCGCTCCTAAAACTTCCCTACAGCTCGGCACGCAAAGCGACGATGGGGTCCAGTTTCGCTGCTTTTCTTGCCGGGTAGACGCCGAAGAAGATGCCCACCGAGGTTGCGACGCCGAGACCGAGGATGACTGACCAGATCTTGATGTCGGAGGGGAAACCGACGAGGAGCGTGATGAGCTTGGCCATGAAGATGCCGCTGAGGACGCCGCCGATGCCGCCGACGAAGGACATGGTGGCGGACTCGATGAGGAACTGCGACATGACATCGCTGCGGCGCGCGCCGAGGGCTTTGCGCACACCTATCTCGCGCGTGCGCTCGGTAACCGAGACCAGCATGATGTTCATGATGACGATGCCGCCGACGACCAGCGAGATGGCGGCGAGCGAGATGAAGACGGCGAAGAAGCTGGAGCTGATGCTCTGCCAGATACCGACGAAGGTCTGATTGGTGTCCACGGAGAAGCTGTCCTCGGCGCCAGGAGCGTCGTGGCGGAGCGAACGCAAGATGACGCGCACCTGATCGGAGGCCACCTCAAGGGGATCGCCGACGCCGTTGGCGCGCGCGTAGAGGGTGAGGCTGCGGTTGGAGCCGTGGGTATCGAGGAAGGTGGTGAGTGGAACGGCGACCCAGTTGTCCTGGCTCTGGCCGAGGGTCTTGCCCTTGCGCTCGCCGACGCCGATTACCGTGTATTGCTCGCCGTCGACGCGAATTACTTTGCCTAGCGGGTCCTCGCCGCCCATCTGGTTGTCCACGATGTCCGGTCCGATGAGCGCAATGTGCAGGCGGCGAGCCTCTTCGCCGGGAGTGAAGGCGCGGCCGCGCTCGATATTGATGTCGTAGATGGCGGGCATGTCTGAGGTCCAGCCGCGGATGTCGATGTCGGTGGCGGAGTGGGTGCCGAAGACGACCGAGCCGGTGGCATTGGCCATGGCGCCGGTGCTGGAGCAGGCGGAGCAGCGCTCCGCAATCGCCTCATAGGCGTCGTATTTCAAGTCCTTGCGCTTCTGATACTTCATGTACTCCGCGTCGCTGAAGACGACGGAGGGCTGCTTGGAGGCGGTGAACACATCCGCGCCGTAGCCGTAAATCTTGGTGGCGACAAACTTATTTACCCCCGCCACGAGCGTCATGACCATGATGACCGAGGCCACACCGATGACCATACCGATGAGGGTAAGGACGGAGCGCAGCTTGTTCGCCCAGAGCGATTGCAGCGCGATGCGGATGGCTTCTCGGAATGCCATAGGGTTGGTTCGGGGTGGAACGAGTTTATACCGTTTTCCGAAAGAGCACGTTTCGATCCGCAATCGCCAAAAGCAGTTTTTCTTAGCGAAAAGCTGCGCCGATCTCCGCCTTCAGAGCGTCTTTCCTAATGAAACGGTAGGAGCAGTGAAAAGGTTCCGTCGCCGGGCCTCTATGGGCAACGTTAGCGGATGCTTGCCGGTTCCAACAGAGATATGGGACGAGTGGCGCGTCCGGAGTGACCGCCTTCCCACGAATTTTCCTGAAATATCCCGGCGTCTCGCCTGGATATCTCCTTGTCGAGCTGCAGAACAGATCGCGCAGCGCGACGTCGCTCGCTTTACCCCGAAAGGAGCAGTACCAACATGGCCACGAATCATGGCGTCGTTTACCTTGGCCCGCAGAAAGTGGAAGTGCAGACCATTGACTACCCGAAGATGCAGAATCCGCAGGGCAAACCGATCGAGCACGGGGTGATTCTGCGCATTGTCAGCAGCAACATCTGCGGCTCCGACCAACACATGGTGCGCGGGCGCACCACGGCACCCAAAGGCATTGTGCTGGGCCACGAGATTACCGGCGAGATCATCGAGAAGGGCAAGGATGTGGAGTTCCTGAACATCGGCGATTTGGTGTCGGTTCCCTTCAATGTGGCGTGCGGGCGATGCCGTGCCTGCCGCGAACGCAACACCGGCGTGTGCCTGAATGTGAACCCGCAGCAGCCGGGTGGAGCTTACGGCTATGTCGATATGGGCGGCTGGGTGGGCGGCCAGGCCCAGTACGTGCTGGTGCCCTATGCCGACTTCAACCTGTTGAAGTTCCCGGACAAGGCCCGTGCGATGGAGAAGATCATGGACCTGACGATGCTGTCCGACATTCTGCCGACCGGCTTCCACGGCGCAGTGACGGCAGGCGTGGGAGTGGGATCGACGGTTTACATTGCGGGCGCCGGCCCGGTAGGGCTGGCGGCAGCAGCGAGCGCGCAGATCCTGGGCGCGGCGGTGATCATCATTGGCGACCGGATTGCGGAGCGGCTGGCACACGCGAAGAAGGTGGGGTTCGAGACGGTGGACATCTCCAAGCATGACAAGCTGGGCGAACAGATCGCGGAGATCCTGGGCGAGCCAGTGGTAGACGCCGCAGTGGATGCTGTGGGCTTCGAGGCAAGCGGGCATGGCGCCAAAGGCGAGGCTGCACCAGCGGCAGTGCTGAACGACCTGATGGATATCACCTTTGTCGCGGGCGGCCTGGGTATTCCGGGACTCTACGTGGTGGAGGATCCGGGGGCGCCGAACGAGGATGCGAAGAAGGGCATGCTGAAGCTGCGGATTGGCAAGGGGTGGTCGAAGTCGCTGCACTTCCACACCGGGCAGGCGCCGGTGCTGCAGTACAACCGGCAGTTGATGCAGGCGATTCTTCACGATCGGCTGCCGATCGCGAAGATCGTGAATGCGACGGTGATCCCGCTGGATCAGGCGCCGCAGGGCTATCAGGACTTCGACAAGGGCGCGGCAAAGAAATATGTGCTGAACCCGAATGGGCTGATCGGGAAGGCTGCCTGAGCCTACGCTCGGAGAATAGAGACGACGGCTCCGCTGCGGCGGGGCCGTTGTCTTTCATGCGAGAACTTTGCAGGCGGGCCTGTAAGCCGAATTTTGTCGAGGACGGCCATTCCTCTAGACGCGGCATTGCTGCCGACGTTCATCAGCGACCTACCCGGAGGTTTCCGCTGCGGCGGCTTGCGCCACCGCAGGGCCCACGTGGGCGCGCCGGGCCGGCACGCGACTGCAGGCGATTGGGCCAGCCTGCGGTCTCCCTCCCTATTTGGTCTTGCTCCGTGTGGGGTTTACCCTGCCTCCGACCTTACAGCCGGAGCGGTGCGCTCTTAC
>DASXGY010000015.1:0-5011 GCA_036488835.1 Acidobacteriaceae bacterium | reverse complement strand
CGGGTCTCTGCCCGCACGCTGGAACCGCCGCCCCGCTTCAGCTTGCACGCCTTACAGCGCTTCGGGTCGTTGTGAAACTGTTTGTCGTGAAAAAACAACTGCTCGCCGGCGGTGAAGATGAAGTCCTTCCCGCAGTCCACGCATTTGAGTACTTTGTCCTGGAATTCCATGACCCGGTTGCTTACCGCCGTCTTCCCCGGCCGGCAGCTCCCGCCCTCCTCGAAAATCGAACCGAAAAATTACCTGGGGCCCGGCCACTGAAGCGGCTTACAACAACTGCGTCAACCTTGGGGGAGGTGAAGCTCGCGAGGGGATGGATGGTGCAAACGCTTGTAAGACGAGCCGGAGACACCGAGGGCCCGCGATTGTTTATACGAATCTGCGGGCCCGGGGGATTGTCTACAGCCTTGCTTAGTCCTGCTCTTTACGCGCCTTTTTCCGGTTACGTTTCCGCGCGAGTGCTTCCTTGACGCGCTTCCGCTCTCCGGGCTTCAGGTAGAAGGAGTGACGTTTTACTTCCTTGATGATGTCCTCCTGCTGCACCTTCCGCTTAAAACGACGCAATGCATTCTCGAGCGGCTCGCCTTCCTGCACACGAACCTCTGCCAATGAACTACACCTCCAAACTTCCCAATGGGGTCAATTCCTAGAATACGGCAAGCTTATCCTCGACAGTCAAGGAATTCCTGTGACACCGGATCAGCTAGTTTGGTGCCGAGCCGCGTCTAAACGGATTTTCTGCGTTTTTCCCGCCAAAACGGTAAGATTTAATACGATCCGGCATGACGCCGGTGTGCTCTTTTCACGCGTAAGTCATCGCTGGCGATAACTCAGGTAATCCTATTGGTATTCAGCGAAGGAATAGCTCGCTAGTAACGGAGAGCGGTTACCGGGTCGACCTGTGACGCACGCCGGGCTGGCACCGAGCAGGCCACCAGCGCCACCAGGCTCAGCAGCAGCGCCGCCAGCACCACTACAAGAGGATCGTGTGAGCTGCCCTCTGCCCAGTGCGCCAGAACTCGCTGCAGGGAAAATGTAAGCACCAGCCCCGCCGCCATGCCGCAGCCCACGCTCAGCAGCGTCGATTCGAAGACGATGCGCAGCACATGCGTCCGCGGCGCACCCAGCGCCATCCGGATGCCGAACTCGCCGGTCCGCTGCGCCACAGTGTAGGAGACGACGCTGTATAGGCCCATCGCCGCCAACACCAGCCCCAGCGCGGCAAACAATCCGAAGAGCCAGGCCACCAGATTCTCCTGCTGTATCTCCGGCTGAGTGGTGATCCAATGCTCCAGATCCAGCACCTGGCCGTTGATCTGCTGATCGGCATCTACCGAATTCACCTGTGCGCCCACCGAATGCAGCAGCGTGAGCGGTGAGACCTCCGAGCGCACCAGGATTTGCGTGTACATCCCCATCGATATCGTGTAGGGCACGAAGATCTCGGGCTGGATCGGCTTGCGCAGACCGTCATCAAGTTTGTCCGCGACTACTCCTACAATCTGCAGCCATCCCACCCCACCCGGTGCGGACAGATTGTAAGGTGGCTGATCCCGGATCTCCGGCGCCTTCAGCGAGTGCCCAATCGCATCGCCGCGAGGGAAGTACCGGTGCGCCAGCGTCTGGTTGATCACCGCCAGATGTGCGCCGTTCCGGTTCTCCGTCTCGTCCCAGATGCGCCCCTGCGCCAGCGGAATACGTAACACTGGGAAGTACGTCGGGCTCACGAAGTTCACCAGCACCTTCTGCTCGTCCTGCGCAGTCTTGCCCAGGAACTCCACGTGCACCGGAAAGCCGTTCGCGGGCGGCGTGGCGTTGCCGGAGATCGCGGTCATGGTGACACCGGGAACCGTCGCGACCTTCTTCTGTAACTGATCGAAGTACGCGGAGCGCTCGCCCCATGTCTTATAGGTGCCGTCATGCACCGGGATGCCCACGGACATGATGTTATGGGGGTCGTAGCCCAGCGGCGTGTGCATCGTGCGTAGAAAACCCTGGATCGCAGCACCCGCCCCGGCCAGCATCAGCAGCGTCAGCGCGATCTGTCCCGCGATCAGGGTGTTGTTGGTCGCCCGCCCACCCAACCGCCCGGCCATCCGGCGGGATCCGGACTGCATCACCTGACCTACATCCGGTCGCGAAAGACGCAGCGCCGGCCACAACCCGAAGACCACGCCGGTGAAGAGTGCCACCCCGACGCTGAACAGCAGCACCGGCAGATTCACCCGGATCGCCGCCTCATGCGGGAAGGAATATTGCGGCAGCAGCGCCACGATCATCGCGACGGTCTTGTAAGCCATCAGAACCCCCAGCGCAGCGCCGGTGAAGGAGAGCAGCAGCGATTCGGTCAGCAACTGCCGCACGATGCGCCACCGCGTTGCGCCAACCGCCGAGCGCAGCGCCAGCTCATGCTGCCGCGCCGTGCCGCGAGCCAGCAGCAGGATCGATACGTTCCCGCATCCGATGGCCAGTAACAGCGCCACCGCGCTGAACAGAAGAGCAAGCGTGCCGCCCAGTTGTTTGATGAAGTCGTCGTTCAGTCCCGCTACTTCGAAGGTGAAGCCATCGAGCGGGAAATGCTTCGGTGTCTCCTTGGCAAACTGATGGATCAGGGGCGTCAGCGCGGCGGCCGCGGCGGCGTGGCTCACTCCTGGTTTCAGTCGCAGCTCTGTCAGGTACGAGGGCACCGGATCCTGCGTCACCTTCAGCGGCAGGTACACCTCGGCATCATTCCAGGTGAAGCGCGGCGCGGCGACGCCCACGATGGTGTAGTTCTTGTGGACCAGTTGCATGGTCTTTCCCACGACATCGGGATTGCCACTGAAATGCCGCTGCCAGAACTTGTAACTCAGCACTGCCACCGGCTGCGGATCGTGGCCGTCGATCGCGTCGGAAGGCAACAGGCCGCGACCCAACACTGGCGGGACACCCAGAAACTGGAAGGTGTTCGACGTCGCATAGGCGCCCTGCACATCTTCGGGCAGGTCGTGACCGGTCACCGTCAGGTTCCATTGATCAGTCATGAAGGCGTCTTCGACCGCGGGGGAATGGCGGATCACCTGCCATTGCTGGCCGGTCAGCCCAAAGTAGCGATCCTGTCCGTCCTTGTCCCTTAGCTTCATGTGCACCATGCGGTCGGGCGCCGCATACGGATAGGGATTCATCAGCACCGCCCACACCACGCTGAAGACTGCCACCGTGGCGCTGATCCCGAGTGCGAGCGAAACAATCGCCGCCAACGCAAAGCCGGGACTATGAATAAGTTGGCGCAGGGAGTAGCGAAGGTCCTGAAGCAGCGTGTGCATGTTCGCTCCGTGTGTCGAACGAATCAACGGCTGGCCCATCCTGCATAGAAGGCACGTCGCTTGCCACCTCGCTGCTCGGCTAACTCTCTGATTCCTAAGCAGCCTCCCCGGGAAGGCGTCGCAACTGTGTCCGCTTTCGGCACTTCAGTGTTCGCAAACAATGCACCTCCCGGCCCTGCGGTGGGAGCGCGCGTGTAAGCTGATCGAGATGGACGGCATGCAAATCCATCGCCGCCGCAGGAGGATGCAGTTCATTCTGGTCCTTTGCGGGCTGGCGATTGTCTTCGGTCTGGACTATCTGCTGCTCATGCATTCCATTCCTAGTTGACGGACGCTTGTGCCCGATCTTCAGTAGCTCTGAAGCATCGTGGCGGCTTCGTACCCTTCGCCGGGGAAGCAATTCCGGACTAGGCGCGCGTGGCCCGAGTGGCGTGCGATGCCGGTTCAGGATGGTTTAACCCCTCCGGCCGCAACCTGAATCTATGAGCCGACCACTGCCTTCCGCCTTCCTCGCAATCGCCTTTTCTACAAGCATGATTGCCGCCGCCACCGCATACGCAGAGAGCCACGTGCCCTGCAATACGCTTCCTGCTGCCGTGCTCCAACACGCAAAGCTCGAGACGGGGGACGCAACCGTCCGCGGGTGCGTCAAAGACAGAGAGAACGGTAAGCTTACATATGAGGTGGAGACGTTGAAGGACGGCAAGAGTAAGGACATCACGCTGGACGTCTCCGGGACAGTACTTGAAGTAGAGCAGGAAGTCGCGGTCAGCAGCCTGCCGCCAGCCGTCTCCGATGCCATCGCAAAGGCCGCACACCGCGGCAAGATAGGCAAAGTCGAATCGGTGACGCGGAATGGCGCGATCGCGAGCTACGAAACCACGATCACGAGCAACGGAGAGCGGAGGGAAGTCGCCTTCAGCCCCCAGGGTGCTCCGGTAAAGGCCGATTGATTTCAACCTTCCCCATTGCTTCTCTGCCGGCACGTCCGGAGCGCTCGCGAAAGCTCTTCCGCGGCCTCGCCGCCCTGCTGGTGCTGGTTGCGGGTGCCACCCTATTCATGGGGCAGCCCGCGCAGCAGCAGCTGACGCCGCTGCAGGTGATTACCGCGATGGTGCAGAACGAAAAAGAGGCGCGGCATCATCGCACATATTTCCGCTACACATCGGTCGAGCGCTCCACCCGCACCGGCGGCCATCTCTGGAAGGAGAATGTCGTCGAGACCCCGGACGGCCTCCTGCGTAGGTTGATCGCCGAAGACGGCAAGCCGCTGTCCCCTGATCGCGCCGCCCAGGAAGAGCGCCGCATCGCCGCCCTGGTCCGGGACCCCTCCGCCCTGCGGGCTTCCAATGCAGATCGTCGTGCCGATGAGGCGCGCATGGGCCAGGTTCTCGACATCCTGCCCAAGGCCTTTCTCTTCAGCGCGGATGGCATGGAGGGCGATTGCGTGCGCATCGTCTTTCGCCCCAACCCCGCCTTCACGCCCTCCAGCTACGACGAGCGCGTCGTTCACGGCCTCGGCGGCACCATCCTCATTCGCATGCCTGCCGAGCGGCTGTGCAGCATCGAAGGCCACCTGCTGGACCGTGTCAGCTTCGGCTACGGACTGCTCGGCCACATCGACAAGGACAGCCACTTCCACGTGGTGCGCGTGCCGGTGACGGAGACAGACTGGAAGAACGCGCACATCGACGTGCATGTGGACG
>DASXGY010000405.1:0-7260 GCA_036488835.1 Acidobacteriaceae bacterium | reverse complement strand
AGCCGCGTAACCTGGCAAAATCCGTAACTGTCGAATAGGACGATAAAATTCACTTATGGCACGCGAGCTCCACACAGCACGACTTACGCAAAAGACCTGTATCTCTGACTCGGCGCAGTGCTTTCACCTGGAATTTGTAGTAGAGGGGCTGGATCAATTCGCATTCAAGCCAGGCCAGTTTGTATCGCTGGTCCAGGAAGACAACCGGAGCAAGTTGCAGACGCGCGCTTACTCCATCGCCTCTGCTCCTCGCGCAAATGCCTTTGACCTCTGCGTCAATCGCGTTGAAGGCGGCTTTTTCTCAAACTTGCTGGCTGACATGGAACTCGACCAAACCCTTGGCTTCCATGGCCCGCACGGCCTGTTCACGCTGCGTCAGCCGCTGACTGACGCCATCCTGATCGCTACCGGCACGGGCATCGCGCCGATGCGCGGTTTCATCGAACATCTCTTTCCAGACAACGGCCCACCCCTGAGCGGCGGAAGAAAGATCTGGCTGGTCTACGGAACGCGCTATCCGACGGAGATTTACTATCGCGACTTCTTCGAGCGGAAGGCAGCCGAGCACGAAGACTTCGAATACATCAAGACGCTCAGCCGCGCTGAAGCGGATTGGCAGGGCGACCGCGGTTACGTGCAGGAGCACGTCGCGAAGATCGCGACAGAACACCTCGCATCCCGCTCGCACGACACGCCAACCGCCGCCGAAGGCGCACCCGGCTTCAACATCCACGCCTACATCTGCGGCCTGAACGAGATGGTCTCCGCCAATCGCGAGCGGCTCACCGGCCTCGGTTGGGACAAGAAGCAAATCATCTTTGAGCGGTACGACTGACGTCAGCGCAGACGCTACAGCTTGAATAGCTCACGCAGCTTGCGCGTCTGCGCGCGACTTACTGGAATCTCGGTATTTTTGCGGTCGTTCATGCGCAGTTGATAGCTGGATTTGAACCACGGCACCACTTCCTTGATGTGGTTGATGTTGACCACATAGGAGCGGTGCGCGCGCCAGAAGGTCTGCGGATCGAGCA
Source organism: Acidobacteriaceae bacterium (assembly GCA_036488835.1). Classification (GTDB taxonomy): domain Bacteria; phylum Acidobacteriota; class Terriglobia; order Terriglobales; family Acidobacteriaceae; genus KBS-83. The sequence continues at coordinate 6,229 of DASXGY010000405.1, read as the reverse complement.
GCTCCAGCAACTCCTCCAGCGTGCGGCACTTCGACTGGCCCTCGATGGTGGGGGTAGAGACGGAGATAACGCCTTCATCGATGGCCGCGAAGCATAGCTCCTTCTGATCCACCAGCAGCATCCGGGTCCCCGCCTGGACAACAATTTTGCTGCTGCTGCGGCCATTGCTCGTTGTTCCGCCGCCTTGCTGCTCGATCAGCCGGATCAGGGAGTCGAATTGCTCGCGGGAGAGCGCCGGGGTACCCGGCCCCGATGCCGCTGGCTCCTGGCTGCTCTGGACCGGGTTCTGCAGTCGTGCCCGCACCCGCTCCAGAGCTTGCTCCAGGCGGCTGCGGTCAAACGGTTTCAACAGGTAGTCGACCGCATTCACCTCGAAGGCGCGCACCGCATACTTGTCGAACGCGGTGGCGAAGATGATCTGCGGCAAAGTCTCGGGCCCGGACTTCTCCAGCAGTTTGCGCAGCACCGCGAAGCCGTCGAGGCCGGGCATCTGCACGTCGAGGAAGACGACGTCTGGCGCCAGGCGGGGCACCAGGGCGATGGCTTCGATGCCGTTCTTGCCCTGCGCCACAACTTCTACATCTTCGATAGAGCCGAGCAGGTACTGGAGCTCATCGCGGGCGAGCTGTTCGTCATCGACGATGAGGGCCTTGATGGTCATCTGCCACCACGAGTATAGGAACCAGCGGAGAGCGGGGTCAACGCGGCCCAGGCAGATGCGTCGTCAGGAGAGGGAAGTGCGGACGCGCGCGGGCATGCTGTCGGAGGCCAGGTCGTGGCCGCAATGGACACAGAAAAGATCGGTGGGCCGGGCGCTGCGATAGCAGTTGCCGCAGGCGGCGGAGACCTGGCAGGCGCACTGGGGACAGAAGTGGTAGTCGCTCTGGATGGGAGTGCCGCACGCCGGGCAACTGGAGATGATGGGCTGGCGCAGCAGGAAGTAGAGGACCGATCCAACACCCGCAGGCATGATCAAACACACAAACATCCAGATTTGCGCGCTCATGTGCCGGCGCGGCGCGTCCTTGCTGACATAGCCAATCATCAGCATGTAGAGAGCAGCCAACGCGCTCCATGTCAGCGCAAAGTAGAAGCGGATACCAGCTGGAGGGCCGGGATGGTGACGGTACGCGGGAATGACGACCCACCACAGGTACTGCACTCCTACGAAGGCGAGAGCCGCCAGAGCCACCGACCAGCGCGGGATCAGCTTGAGCTCAGCACTGAGCCTCGGCGCCTGCTCGGAACGTCCATTGGTGTTTGTCATGGCCATGAATCTTTAATCCGTTTCAATGATGAGACGAATGCGCGATGCCTGAAAGTTTCCCGGGATTTATCGGTCCTGCGGAAAGACTTTAATGATCCTGCCGGTAGTCCTGTTGGTTCGCCTGATTGCGCCACAACGCGACAGCAAGCGCACCAACCACCGCCAGCATCAGAAAGGTGCAAAGCAGCATAATCTGCGTGGGCAGATCGCCGAAATGCTCACCACCGAACAGGTCATCCAGGCTGCCCCACATTGCCGGGGCCAGCACCAGGAAAATAGCACCAAATACAAAGAGCGTGACGCCGATTTGATGGCGTCCTCGCGCACCTTCCTCGCGCCGGCTCTCATTGGCGATGCGGATGGCGCGCCGGGTCCGCGCAACCATGGGCAACTGCGCATTGGCGTCGCGGCCGGCGACTGCCCGCAGCAGCGCCTCGTGCCCTTCATCCTTTGGAGTGTGGGCGCGGTCTGGCATTCAGCGGCTCCCCCTGTCCGCAGTCTTCGGCTGCAGGATGCGCGGCTTCAAGGCGGTCAACCCGCGGTAAAGGCGCGACTTCACGGTCGAGAGGTGAGCGTGGGTGACCTTGGCGATCTCGTCGAGCGACAACTCCTCATGGAAGCGCAGCACCAGGACCTCGCGGCTGAGCGGGTCGAGGGTCATCAGAGCCTCGGCCACGCGCTCGCTGTTTTCGCGCATGAGGCAGGTATCCAGCGGTGTCGGGTCATGGGCTGCGGGCTCGAAGGGCCGCTCGTCGTCACTGGTGTCGCACATCTCTTCCAGGCTTGCCATGGTGCGTTTGCGGCGCACATCGATGACCAGGTTGCGCGCGATGGTGAAGAGCCAGGTATCGAAGCGCGCAGCTCCGTGGTATTGGCTGCCGCGTTGCAAAACCCGCATCCAGGTCTCCTGGAAGAGATCCTCGGAGAGCTCGCGGCTACCGGTGAGATAGAGCAGGTAGCGGAAGAGGCGATGCTGGTACGTGAGGATGAGGGTGTCGAGCAGCTCGACGTCGCGATTCTTCAGGCCACGGGCGATGGCCAGGTTTTCCTGTTGTTGCGCAGGCGAAGCGAGCGGTAGTGCGTATCCCTGTGCCATGGCGGATCCCTTGCCTTCTTTGACGAGTGTAGGCGGCGGCAGGACGCGATCTTTCGTTGCCTTGGTCACAAAAGCACTCCGTTTGGACTCGGCCGGGCTGCTCGGAAGCGGAATTCAATCCATGATACCGTTCCGAGACCATTTCGTGGTTTCTTCGTGGTGTCGGGAATTGAGTTGCGGAGGGGGTACCCCCTCCCCCCTCCCGGTGCGGGAGTGTGGTCGATAACTCTCTATTTTGCAGCTACTTAGGCCCTACGCGGAGGGCTAAACATTTCATTCCAAAGGGCTTACCGGCAAAAATGTCCAAACAAAGGACTTAGATCCCGCAATAATTGCGATCTCCCAGATCTCACGACGAGATGTGGGACCGCCCGTTCCGCGGGATTCGGGAACACCCGCCTGCCTTGATCAGGCACGTGCAGATCCGGCACGTGCAGATCAGGCACGCGCACAAGTTTTCGCTGCTTGAAACTGGCTTCTATTTCCAGTCTAGCGAATTGGGTTGGGTGAACCGGCACTTTCTGAGGGGCGCACGACGCATCGTGCCCGAATCGGGATTCGGTGGGGCTGGCAGGCCGGATTATCCTGCTCGCGAGGTCCAGCATGACGTTTCCACGCACCGAGGAACCGGCCTATTGCGGCAGGGAAAACCCAACTGCCGCAGGAAGCAGGCAGCGCACTCTTCTGGAGGTTTCGATCGGCTATGGGCTCATTCTGATTGCGATATGGACACCGCTGCCCTGGCAAAGAATAGTCGATTGGGCTGCGGTGGCGTGGGTATTGTTCGCTACGGTGAGGTCATTCGAGGGCTGGAAGGCCATGGGCCTCGGCATGTCGGGCTTATTACGTTCCCTCTGGATCGTTGGCGTGGCGCTGTTGCTGGCGGCTTTTGCCATGACGCTGGCCGGACCATTTCACACCCTGCCGCTGTCGCCCTTCCCGACGATGTTGGTCAGGCGCTACTGGTTCTATGCGTTTTTTGCGCTTCTGCAGCAGTTTCTTCTTCTCGATTTCATCCTGCTGCGGTTGTTACGGCTGCTGCCTGGAAGAAAGGCGGCCGTGATGGCAGCGGCGGGGCTATTCGGGCTTGCGCACCTGCCCAACCCCATCCTGACACCCGCTACGTTGATCTGGGGGTTCATTGCCTGCCTCATCTTCCTGCACTATCGCAACCTCTACACCCTGGCCGCAGTGCATGTCATCTTCGGTGTCTTGATATCGATCACCGTCCCTGGTCCGGTCGACCACAACATGCGGGTTGGACTCAGCTATCTCACCTATCGTCCCCATCATTTGCCCGGTCGTCATCACCGCAGCCAGAAGGACCATACTGTATCGACCCAGGCATGGGCGATTGCAGATGCTCCAACCCGGCGCTCGTGACGCCACGCCCGGCCGTAGAAGATTCCCGCCACCATCGCCAGCAACACGTAGCGCCAGTTGAAATGCACGGCGCGCTTGTTCCAGTGCGACAAACCGAAGAGTACGGCGGCGAGAAAGAGCGCCGGCAATCGCCCGATGCGCCGTTCCAGCAGATTCTGCAGCCATCCCCGAAAGAACAACTCTTCCGGCACCGCGATGAAGAAGAAGGTAAAGAGAGCCGCACCAGCAAAGCTCGGCAGCGGCGGCCAGGATGGGTGCAGATGCAAGAATCCGATGCTCAATCCAAGGGCAATCGCGATGGGCGCATAGAGTGCGAACTCGCGCAAGCCGATGCCGAGGTCGCGCAGGCGTAGTCGCAGATCGAATCCGGCTCCGTCGATTTGCCGGATGACGAGGAATCCATAGATTCCTGCGTCGAGCAGGAGCATTTTGTTGAAAACGACAAGATGAGCCGGCCACGCGTGCTCGAACCAGCGAAGATCGACGGCCAGGCCGAGGATGGCGAGAACGAGAAAGTCGCGCCAGTTGCCGTCTTGGTCGGGATCGACCCGAGTGGCCTGCAACATCAGGAGAGAGACGGCGACAGGTATGAGTGCATACAGCGCCAGCCAGCTCCAATGAAATGTTCCGGAGGAACACGCTACCAGCAGGTAAGGAACGCATATCACGGCAGGGACAAAGAGCCGGACGCTGGTTGGAAACCTCTTCGTTGCGCTTGCCAGTTTCGCGGGAAAGAATGCTTCCGTCAGACACGGTATCAGGGTGAGAAGAGCCGCGATCGTGACTGCCGAGCCGAACATAGAAGAGCTTCAGTCTAGAGCGTTCTCACTGTTTGTGAGTAACGGCCAGGCTCCACGGACAGTGGCTCCCGTAGACACCAGAGTGAAATGCTCCAGCTCCACGACGAGCACTGGATGGCCCGGACGGCCGCGCGATGAACGGTACACTGGAGACTCGATGGAGATACTGTACGGTCTGCACCCGGTGGAGGAGGCTTTGCGCTCCGGCAGCCGGCGATTTGACCATGTTGTTGTGGCGCGCGAGCGGCAGGACCAACGGCTGGAGAAGATTCTTGAGGCTTGCCGAGAGCGCCGTGTGCGCGTGCGCAGCGAGAGCCGGGAGCAGTTGACGCTGCTGGCGCGCAACCCCGGTCATCAGGGCGTGGTGGCGTTTGTGCGCGAGCGGACGATGCTGGAGATCGAAGATCTTCTGGGCGCGGACGGGGCAGCGTCTGGTATTCCCCCGCTACTGCTGGCACTGGATGGCGTGGAAGATCCGCAAAACCTGGGTGCGCTGCTGCGATCCGCGGACGGCGCCGGCGTGACCGGCGTCCTGCTGACGGAGCGACGGTCCGCCCCCCTGAGCGCAGTGGCGCTGAAGGCATCTGCCGGTGCGGCGGAGCATGTGCGGATTGCGCGTGTGGTGAACCTGGTGCGTGCGCTGGAGCAGGTGAAGGCGGCGAATATCTGGTGCGTCGGCCTGGATGAGCGGGGGACGATGGATTACACGGAGTACGACTTCACCACACCCTGCCTGCTGGTGCTGGGGCGCGAAGGCGCGGGACTGCACGACCTGGTGCGGCGCACCTGCGATCATCTGCTGCGAATTCCGATGGCCGGGAAGGTGGCTTCGCTGAATGTGTCGGCGGCAGGCGCGGTGGTGCTGTATGAGGCATTCCGCCAGCGGCGCAAGGGGCAGAAGGGTGCTGTTGCCGCGCCGCACTCTACGCCAGCGAAGCCGCGTAAGGGATTGGGATCCTGATGTCGTTTCCGTGCCTGCGCGGTTTTTTCGCTGCCTCCATTTCACTTGCGTTCCTCCTCTCGCTTGCTGCTTCGGCAGCCGCGCAGCAGGGCAGCGTTGTCGCGAACAGCGCTGGACAGAGTGCGCCGCAGCCGGGGACGACAGCAGAGACGAAGTTCGAAGTCACCGATGCGACGCGGCGCGCGATTCTGTTCACGAAATATGCGCTCGATGTGAGGTTGGAGACGCGGGACGCGACGATGCACGCGCGCGCCATCGTTATAGTGAAGAACGACAGCGCCGCTGCGCTCGATGCGATCCCGCTGCAGATCTCTTCTTCGCTCCATTGGGAGGCGATCAACGCGGGCGGCAAGCCGCTGCGTTTTGCCCACCATACGGTTGCCACGGATGCCGACCACACTGGGGCCATGAATGAAGCGCTGGTGACGCTCGCGAGTCCGCTCGCGCCAGGCGGCGAGCAGACGCTGACCGTCTTCTACAGCGGGTCTGCCGCCCCGAGTGCGAAGCGGTTGGAGACCATCGGCACTCCGCCCGACGTGGCGATCCACGCCGACTGGGACGGCGTTCACGACGAGTTCACCGGGCTGCGCGGCTTCGGCAATGTGCTGTGGTACCCGGTGTGCAATGTGCCGGTGGTGCTGGGCGACAGCGACCGGTTCTTCAGCGAGATCGGCATGACCAAACTGCGCGAGAGTGCGGCAATGGTATCCATGACGGTGACA
>DASXGY010000339.1:0-8393 GCA_036488835.1 Acidobacteriaceae bacterium | reverse complement strand
TCGACGCTGACGGGCGATCTGACGGCGGCGCGCCTGTCGATCGAGGAGAACGCAAACTTCAAAGGCAAGGTCGATCTGGTGCAGAACGCCGCACAAAAAGGACCGCAGCAACCGGAGCGGCGATAAGCGCGGCAGGACCGCGAAGCCTGCATCAAGTGGCGTTGGGGACGCCGATCATACGTGTTCAAGAACCCGTTTCAGAAATCCAGGGAAGAGGCGCAGTCCAACTCGCCGACGGTGCTGACCGGCCCGCGCATCGCGCGGCACTCCAGTGGCTGGGCAGCGTTGAAAAAAGAACTGCTGACCGAGAGCGGCCTATACATTCTGGACATCGGCCCCACGTCGCCGACCAACATCAACCTGCTGACCAACGCAGGCCATAGCGTCTACATGGCCGACCTGGTACCAGAGGCGCAGAGTCCGGAGTGGATGAAGAAGCCGGCGGACGGCGGCGACCCAGTCTTCGATGTAGCAGGGTTTCTGGAGCACAACCTGAACTTTACCGGGCGCGAGTTCGATGCCGTGCTGCTATGGACCACGCTCGACTATCTTCCCGAGCCGCTGGTGCAGCCGACCGTGGACGGCCTGCGATCCTGCATGCGGGCGGGCGGCAAGGTGCTGGCACTCTTCCACAACAAGCAGACGGGGGAGAACACCGCGTACTGCCGCTACCACTTGAGCGAGACCGACGCCATCGATATGCAGGAGAGTGCGCGCTTTCCCATCCGTCGCGCTTCCACCAACCGCAGCATTGAAAAGATCTTCGAGCGCTTCAGCGGCTGCAAATTTTTCCTGGCCAAAGACAACCTCTACGAAGTGATCATCACGCGTTAGATCAGCTCGCCTGTGCAAGGCGGGAAGCGCTTTCGGAAGTGTCATCCCGCCGGAGCGATTCAAGAGAGCGGCCTTCGGCTGCCACGCCCCAGATAGCTTGCACCACGCCGGCAGCGATCATTGCGACGGCTCCGATTCCGTAACCAGCGAAGAGCAGCCCGCGCGATCCGCTGCCGACGATTCGGCCGAAGAGGAGCGGTCCGGAGACGCCGCCCAGCAGGGTCCCCGCGGCGTAAAAGAGCGCGATGGCCGACGCGCGGATCTCCTGCGGGAAGAGCTCGCTGGCGCTGAGATAGGCGGCGCTGGCACTGGCGGAAGCGACGAAGAAGACCGCCACCCAGCATGCGATCTGCGTGGCTGTGCCGAGCCGGCCGAGCCAGAAGAGACATCCGGTGAGCGTCAGCAGCAATCCGGAGAGGATGAAGGAACCGCCGGTCATGACTCTTCTGCCGACGGTGTCAAAGAGCCGGCCGAGCAACAGGGGACCGAGAACGTTGGCCAGCGCAATGGGCAGGAATGCATAGCCGACGCGGCTGGCGGATGCGCCGTAGTACCGCATCAGGACGAGAGTGAGGGAGAAGAAGACCGAGTTGTAGAAGAGGCCCTGCGCTGTCATCAGGGTCATGGTGACGAGGGCACGCCGGCGGTAGGGGCCACTCAGCAGCCGGAGCGTCTCCAGCAGACCTGTTCGAGTCCGGAGCTGCGTGGCGTTGGCACGGGTAGAGAGCACAGCCGGGCCACGCTGTTCGATAGCGCGCAATATCTCCGCTGCCTGGTGAGCGTGTCCATGGGCCAGCAGCCAGCGAGGACTCTCCGGCACGCTGCGGCGCAGGACGAGTACCAGCAGGCCGATGGGCAGACCGGAGAGAAAGGCGAGACGCCAGCCAAGCGCCATAGGAAAGATGCGGCCGGAGAGAAATGCGCCCGAGACCAGCGATCCAATCACGATGCCGATCCAGAAGGTGCCGTTGATGGCGAGATCGACTCTTCCGCGCAGCCGCGCTGGAATCAGTTCATCGATTGCGGAGTTCACCGCGGCATACTCGCCGCCGATCCCGGCGCCGGTCAGGAAGCGGCAGACGGTGAAGCTGGTGAGGCTCCACGCCGCACCCGTTGCGGTGGTGGCGCAGAGGTATCCGACCAACGTCCAGAAGAAGATCTTTCTCCGGCCGTAGCGGTCGGCAAGCAGGCCGAGCACGATGGAGCCAAACACCGCGCCGGCGAGGTAGACCGAGGAACTGAGGCCGAGCTGTGCATCGGTGAGGGATAGGCCGTCGTGCGATTTCAGCGCGCCGGCGAGCGAACCGCCGAGGCTTCCCTCGAGCCCGTCGAGCAGCCAAGTGACGCCGAGCGCGAGGACGAAGCGGAGATGCCAGCTGTTCCAGGGCAGCGCATCCAGGCGCTCCGGAATCGTCAGGCGATCGAGAATTGCGGGTTGTGGCGCGAGTGAGCCGATCCGCGAGTGACCCGACCTGGTTGACATGCGCTCTCCCCCACGGCATCGGATGCGCTTTTCTCGTCTGCGGTCAGACGCACTGGGGCGGTCAGAGGCACTAGCGAATCGACACTGGCTGCGGTGGCTTGCGTGGCACGCCGGCGAGAGCGGAGGCGGGGAAGAGCTGGCTCTCGGGCTCGCGCATTGACGGCGGGATACCGATGTTGCGGGTGAGCAGCGTGTCGTCACTTCGCTGGCCGAGGCCGTGTTTTCTGCAGGCGGCGCGCAGCAGATCGCGGCAGCGCTCGGCGTAGGCCTTGGGGACGAAGGCGGAGTCCTCATAGCGGGTGCGGTACATCGGCTCGAGCGCAGGGAAGTGCTCGTGGATGAAGGCGAGGTAAGTTTCCTTCGAGCAGGGCTTCAGAAAGAGCGGATTGGCGTGCAGGAAGCAAGCGCGGGCCTGATGTGACAGCTCGGCCATTCGGTTGAGCGCCGGGCCGGTGTCGGTGATGCCGGGGAGCAGCGGCGCACACATCACACCAACCCGCAGACCGGCCTCGCGGAGCCGCCGCACCGTGGCGAAGCGGATGTCGGGGCGCGGCGCTCGCGGCTCCAGCAGGCGGGCGAGCGCGGCGTCGGGCGTGGTGATGGTCATGTGGATGGTCAGCTCGTTGTTGCCGGCGATCTGGCACAGGTAGCGAAGGTCGCGGGCGATGAGCGCCGATTTGGTGACGATGCCGATGTGGAGGCCGCGCTGCTCGGCGAAGACGGCCAGCAGGCTCTGGGTAATGCGCAGGCGGCGCTCGATGGGCTGGTAGGGATCGGTGGCCGTGCCGATGGCGATCTCCTCCCCGGGGCGGACCTGGCGCAGCTCCTGGCGGAGCAGCCAGGCGGCGTTGTCCTTCACGAAGATCTTGCGCTCGAATTCCGCCGGGTCGCGCAGCTCCATGAATTCGTGGGTGTAGCGGGCATAACAGTAGCGGCAGGCAAATTCGCAGCCGCGGTAGGGATTGATGCCCCAGGCAAAGCGCAGGCCGCGGCGGGAGACGACGCGGTTGAGGATGGAGCGCACCGGTAGGGAGCGGAATTCGACGAGGTGACCCTGGTCGACCTCCTTAGCGTCGGCCGCCATGCGGGCGATGCCGGGCACTGGAGGCGGCGGGAGTTCCGGGAAGAGTGGTAGCGAGGTGGCCTGTAGTTTCGCCATTTGTTCGCCTCTAAGTTAGAGTAGCCCGGGGAACAAGCGGCGTCAAGCAAATGGCGGGACAGGGACTGATAGAGTGCTGCGATGCGATGGACTGCACTCTGCGTGGCCTGGTTCCTGCTGGCTGCCGGCTTCCCCAACCATGCTCAGCACAGCAAAGGGCAACCGAAAGCGCCTGCAGCGACGACGCAGGCGACCGCGTGGATGCTGGGTCCGTTCACGCGGCCGGAGAATGCGCAGCCGGTGATTACGGCGCGGCCCGAGTCGATCTTTACCGATCCGATTCTCGACAAGCCGGTGCACTGGGAGGCGCTCCATACCTTCAATCCGGCTGCTGTGGTGCGCGATGGGAAGATCTACGTGCTTTATCGCGCCGAGGATGACAGCGGCACGATGCAGATCGGGATGCATACCTCGCGGCTAGGGCTTGCGGTCGGCGAGGACGGCCTGCACTTTACTCGCGAGGACACGCCGGTCTTCTACCCGGCGAAGGACAGTGAACAGGCGCGAGAGTGGCCGGGCGGCACGGAAGATCCGCGCATTGTCGAATCGCCGGATGGCGGCTACGTCCTCACCTACACACAGTGGAATCGCGAGACATATCGCGTAGGTATTGCGACCTCGCCCGATCTGCATACCTGGACCAAGCACGGGCCGGCCTTTGGCATGGGCAGGTATGGCGGACTGAAGTACAAGTCCGCGGGAATCGTCACCGAGTGTGTGACGAAAGGGCGCTGCGTGGCCGCGAAGATCGGAACGCGCTACTGGATGTACTGGGGCGAGGGTGAGATTCACCTGGCGACCTCGGACGACCTGGTGCATTGGACGCCCGTAGAAGGCGCGGATGGCCGGCCCAAGGTGTTGATGCGGGCACGTCCGGGCAAGTTCGACAGCGGATTGCCGGAGGTGGGGCCGCCACCGGTGTTGACGAAGGATGGGATTGTACTGGTTTATAACGGCAAAAATGCCACAGGCGCTAACGGTAAGAACGCCGCGAGCGCTAACGGAAAAAATGCTGATGGGGCTGATCGCGATCCGGCGCTGGCTGCGGGGACATATTCCGTGGGGCAGGCATTATTTGCAGCATATGATCCGGCGAGGCTGCTGGCGCGGACGGGTGCGCCATTCTTCCAACCGAAGTTGTCATGGGAACAGAGCGGGCAGTATGCGGCGGGCACCACGTTCGCGGAAGGGCTGGTGTGGTTCCGCGATCACTGGCTGCTGTACTACGGCTGCGCGGACTCGCGTGTGGGTGTCGCGATGAGCCCTCCTGCTGCGAGTCGATAGAATCGAGATATATGCGACTTTTGGAAGGGAAGACCGCACTGGTGACGGGTGCGGCGAAGCGGATCGGGCGCAGCCTCGCGCTGGCGCTGGCGGAGCAGGGCGCGGGTGTGGCGATTACTTATCGCAGCTCCGAGACGGACGCGTTAGCTACCGTGGATGCGATCCGTAGACATCGCGTACGGGCGGCCGCGGTCTATTGCGACCTTGGCGATTCGACGTGCGTGCGGGGCGCGGTGGAGGCGACGATTCGCGAGCTGGGGCGTATCGATGTGCTGGTGAACAATGCGGGACTCTTCGAGACGCGGCCGCTGGAGTCGATCACGCTCGAGCAGTGGGATGCCATGCTCAACACCAACACACGCGGCCCGTTCCTCATGGCGCAGGCGGCGCACGCGGAGCTGAAGCAGCGGCAGGGTCGCATTGTGAACATGGGCTCACTGGGCGGAATGCACCCGTGGGCGACGCATGGACACTACTGCGTGTCCAAGGCGGCGGTGCACATGCTGACCAAGACGATGGCGAAGGCATGGGCGCCCGAGATTACCGTGAACTGCGTAGCGCCGGGAATGATTGTGAATGGCGAGGTCGATCCCGGGTACGAGCACTTCGTCGAGAAGACGCCGATGCGGCGCAACGGCACTCCGGAAGACGTAGCGGCGGCGGTGGTCTTTTTCGCGACAGGTCCCCGGTTCATCACCGGACAGGTGTTGAGTGTGGATGGTGGACTGGGACTCTGATCGGAGGAGGGAGGTGGGAGTCGGCTCGCCGGGAGACGCGAATCAAACGGACGCGCGTCTCATCCGGAGAACAAAAGCAGAGAACTGGAGAACCAAAGCAGAACAGCCGTCCAACAATGTTGCAGTTGCCAGCAGGAGAGATTCGTACTCTCATGCTGTTTTTCCCAGAGACCATAATCAAGACAGAACAGCCACACAACAGGGAACCAGAGAGCAGCAATGGTTCGGGTACGTCAGAGTTAAGAAGCGGCGCGATCTTCGCGGATGAACGCGGGGAAGCTTACAACCTTCTCCCGCTCGAAGAGCCAGTCAACCTCGGATTGAAGTGCGGAGGCAATTGCCTGGCGCAGCGCATCTCCGGGTTCCCGGCTTCCGTTTACGATCCGGCTGAGATAGGCCTCGTGAATGCCAACCATCTTGGCAAGCCGGTTCTGCCGTATCCCTGTTTTGTAGATCGTCAGCTTCAAATTTGGGTAAATAGATCTCTCGTCGAGTTTCACTTTTTACTCGCCTCTTTGGAGTCCGCAGCACTTAACGGCGGTTGCGGTGATCCCAAAAGTACATCTAGTCAAAAGAACTTGCCAAGGGTGCATTGGTACCCTTTTAGTCACCACCCGTTCGCACAGGTAATCCCCGATATGTTTTTGATTACTGATTGAGTACTAATGTTCAGTAAGTACCCCAATAACATGCTTGGCGGCCGCATTTTACGAGCGAGGTGCGGCCCACTTTTGCACATCAGGGCTGTGCGTCTCTTACCGAAGCGGCTGGAAAAAACTTCGAAGAGCCAAGGATGGCCGTCGGTTAGCTCTAAACCCGTCCAGAGCATGTAATTCCTCTATAGGCCGCGACGATGCCTGGAATCGGCCCGCGCAAGGCCGGTTATCCGGCCTCGGCGTGGAGAACGAAGGCGACAATGGTGGCGCCTGGGATTGCTCCGGCGGCCACGGCTGCCTGGTCGAGAGCATTGCAACGCTCTTCGGAGGGAGGCGTGATCGCTGCTTGAGCGACTTCCAGAGGTGTCGCCGCCTGAAAGCAGAGCTCGCAGACCCCATATCCTTCGCCGGTCGCAATGGGCGGTCCGAAGACCCGGCAGGTTTCCGGCCGCCATGCGTAGAGATCACAGGTGCCGTGCTCAGGATCGAGAGCAGGGCAGGGCTCGTGGTTGGCGAAGTGCTCAAAAGTATCGAGAGGATCGCCGCTTGGGTCCAGCTCCAATGCGCCGGTAGTCGCGTTGCCAGGAAAGTGCGGCGTGAGGCGGGTCCATGAGGCGGCCGCACGCTCGCGCACACGGGCAGCACGCTGCGGATCTTCCTGCGCAAGGGCGGCGAAGCCCTGGGTCAAGCGCAGAGCATCGGCGGGTCCGATGGCGAAGACTCCAACGCAGCACTGCGCGCAGCCTGCGCGGCACAGGAGGTGCGGCCCGCTGCGTTTCGCGGCATCGGCAAAGGCGCCATCGATGAGCGCAACGAAAACGCTGTCCTGGTTTTGGAAATGTGTCTGAGGATGATTCGGGTCGGGTATGGAAAAGACACCCATGGCCCTATCTTAGGCCAGATGCCTGGGGCATGCGGATGCTCTGCCATCTTCAGCAGATAGCAGATATCTGACAGCACTGGCCGCCTGTGCGGGATCAACGTGGCCCATGCAAGGCAAACGGCGCCTTTGCGGACGCCGGTTGCGAGGCTGCCTGCAGGATCAGAAAGAGCCGGCTACCTTATTGGCGGTTTTCGAGACCTTTCGGGCGATCGTATCCGCCTGCGAGGCGACGTCGTCAGCCACATCACGGGCGCGCGAGTAGACCTTGGTAGCGTGCTTGCTGAAGTCGTCCGCGGTGTCTTTGAGATAGTCGCTGGTGTCGTCGAACTTCCGCTTCCACTGTTTGCGAGTCTTGTCGCCGGTACGCGGCGCATAGGCCAGAGCCACGGCTGCTCCGGCGGCGACCCCGATAGAAAAGACAGTCCAGTATTTGAACACGCTCATGCTGCAATCCTCCTGGTTTCTGAGTCCGGTTTTGTAGCTCCGGGCGCTCTGCAATGGCGCTCATCCGCGAAACGCGGACGTTGCAGGGTAAGAAGGGATGCGGCCGGCTGGGGTTGTAGAGAGAGTGGGTTGTCCTGTCCCACGCGAATTCAGGGCGAGGATGGGGAATTTAGCGGGCGATGGTCGCAGAGGATGACGATTCGACGGCCACAGAGGACTCGCTGTGGAGAGCAGCCGGCGCAAGTCGAACGCCTGCGCGCTTCGCACGGTGAAGAAACCGGCGATGGGGACGGCTTGCATCCTCCAACTGCTGCAGGACTGCGGGCGAAATGACCGGTGCGGCAGTGCGCAGGGCGGCGGGATCGAAGGCGGGCTCATCGGCCGAAGTGGCAAGGAAGCTGCCATGCTGGGGAGCGACCTGGAACAAGAGATGGGAAGAAGAGGTCTGGGAGGGAAGGGGCTCGGCATAGACGAAGCAGACGGACATAACCAGCATGAATGCCGCGAGGTAAATCAGAAAGCGAAAGCGGTATGTGGTCTCCATCACGAACTCCGTCGGCGGTGCTATCTATTGTGGTTCCTGTTATCTAGTGAGATTCGTGCACCTCCGAGGAAGGGTGAATCGCACAGATGGTGTAGGAGCGGAGTTTTCCGTTGTAGCCCAAATTGGGACTTGCACGCGTCCGATGCGCCGAAGAGCGCGGCGACCAGAGTGACTGTTGATGGAACGGTGACTTTCCAGCGGCATAGGTCGGAGGGTCCTCTGTTGCTTTTATTGTTGTTGACTATCTGTGTATGGAACGGCGTTACTCGGACCGACCGGGAGAGGTGTAAGTCCTTGCCTGCCATTGATATTTACGAAAAAGTGGGGTAAGATGGTTGAGGATCGAGTGAGCGGCACAGCCCCTGTATG
>DASXGY010000325.1:0-14606 GCA_036488835.1 Acidobacteriaceae bacterium | reverse complement strand
GTCTGGGCGCAGCGCGCGCCGCACAGGTGCTTCACTTCGGCGCTGTGGGAGAGCGAGTGGCTCCAGCGGGTGATGCGGAGCGCTTCCTGCGACGGGCCATCGGGAGGGGTGGTGTGATCCGTCCAGGCCAGCCACCAGTCCTCCGCATCGCCACGCGGACTGTTGCAAACGTCACAGTGAAAGGACTCTGTCCACGCCATGGCCACCACTCCTTCAGAGATTGCAGCAGCCCGGAAGCACTGCCGCAAGGGGCCAACTTAGCACAAGCGGGAAGGCCGCCGCATCCCAGGTCCCCTATGCGACGGTCCGCTGTTCCATCGGCTCTAGTGGATAGCCAAGCTTCTTCCAGCCATCGTATCCACCGTGCAGCGGGCGTACGCGATAGATGCCCAGGCTGCGCAGCCGCAGTGCGGTGCGCGCGCTGGTGGCGTCGCTGGGGCAGGTGCAATAGAGAACGATGTCGCGGTCTCGCGGAATACGATCGCCCTCCGCAACCAGTGTGTCCGGTTTGAAGAGCACGGCGCCGGGCAGACGGCGCGGATCGGGCAGATAGTCCAGCGGGTGGCGCAGGTCGATGATGTACACGTCCTCGCCGGCATCGATCATGGTCTTCAACTCTTCCGGCTCGATCTTGGCGCCGCGAATCTGTCGCAGGAAGGCGCGCTGGCGGTAGACGCGGTAACAGAAAAAGCCCAGCAGAAGCAGAACGAAAAGCGCGCCCGCCGAATGCCCGACCTCGCCTAGCGCGTTCGGATGGTGTTTCAGGTAGTCACCAAAGAAACGGCCGACCAGCGTCGCGCTGAGGCTCCACAACAGGGCGCCGGCCGCGTCGAAGGTGATGAACGTCGCGTACGGCATTCTGCTCTGGCCGGCAATAGGCGCCGCCACCGCGCCCAGCCCGGGAATGAACTTGGCCAGCAGCAGCGCGCGCGAGCCATAGCGCCCGAAAAAATCCCCGGTGCGTCGCACGCAGGCTGCGGACTCGAACGAGAGCTTGCACACCACGCGCACGATGGTGCCGCCATAGCGCGCGCCCATGAAATACCAGATGGAGTCACTGATGAGGCAGGCGACGACGGCGGAGAGCAGGACCAGCAGCAGGCTCAACTGGTGGGTGGCCGTCAGCGTGCCGGCGGTCAAGAGAAGGGGTACGCTCGGAATGGGCAGCCCGATCTGCTCCGCGGCAATCCAGCCGAAGAGGATGATATAGGCGTGTTGGACAAAGAAATCGATCGCAACCGGCATTGCTTGCAGCCTTCCGACGAACCCAAAGGATAGATGTTCGACGACGGACGGGAGCGACAAAAGTTTCAACCGGAAATAAATACGGGCCGGATCGCGATAGATCCGGCCCGATTGGTTCAACTTCCGGCGGTTACCTGGCCAGAACCAACGGCATTTCCACCAGATGTTCGCTGACGAACCACACCTGCATCTCGTTGGTACGAACGACGGAGCTAGCCAGCAGATCGTTGGTGCCTACATCGCCCAGATCGTTGGCCTTCTCCGCCAGGTCGCGCGCATCCTTCAGGATCAGGTGATGCGCCTCGAGCAGGCGGGATATCTGCACCGGTACCTCTTCGCGATCGATCGGCGCGCGTTCGAGCCGCGTATTCGCCGCGACATCGTGAGCCATCGCGATGCTGACCCCGCCCAGGATCTGGACGCGTTCCGCGATTTCATCGACCAACTCGGATTGCTCTCCCGCGTGCTTGTCGAAGAGCAGGTGAAGCTGATAAAAGGTCGGGCCGCCCACCTGCCAGTGTGACTTCTTGTACAGATCGCGCAGGGTGAGGGTGTCCGCCAACAGCAGATTCAACCGGCCCACAATCTCCTGCCGCGGCGAAGCATCCAGGCCGATCGGCAGGTCCTTGACGACGGTGCCGTACTTCTGGATGGATTTCGCATGTTGCCGCCAGTTGGGCGTCACCAGATCAGCGACCTTGGCGCTGCTCTTCGGGGCTTCTTTCAGGGCATTGCTACTCATCTCAAACCTCCCTTACAGACGATTGGATGCTGCAGTTGCCCCGATGGTCGTTAATAGAAGGCTTTGCGCAGATCTTCGCTCAAATGGAAATCGGAGATAATCAGCCCCCCTTGACCCGCACTGTCGGTTCGACAGATAGTCCGGGCCGAAGGATGTGGTTTTTGTCTTCCTCCGGCTTCGAAAAGTCGATACGGACGGGCACGCGCTGCACCACCTTGACATAGTTTCCCGTCGCGTTCTCCGGTGGAAAGAGGCTGAGCATCGACCCTGTGGCGCCGCCGATTTGTGTCACCACGCCGTCGTACTCGCCGCCATTCATGTCCACGTGGATCTTCACCGTCTGGTTCGGGCGCATCAGGTGAAGCTGCGTCTCCTTGAAGTTCGCGGTCACCCACAGGTCGTGCAGCGACACTAGCGTGACCATATTCTGCCCCACGCTCACGTTCTGACCGACTTCGACGTTCTTGGTGGTAATGATCCCGTCCACCGGCGCGACGATTTTGGTGTAGCTCAGGTTGAGCTTTGCCTGGTTGAGTTGCGCGCGCGCCTGCTCCACCTGTGCTGCGGCCTGGTCTGCTTTGGCCTTCTGCACCTGGAGGAGTTTGGGGGCGTTCCCGGCATTGCGCGCAGCAGCCTGCGAGGCTGCCAGGTCGTTCCTGCTGACGGCAATCTGATCTGCGGCAGCCGCTGCATTGGCTTTGGCGGAGATGACGGCCGCCTGGTCGGCCTGCGCAGTCGCTACCGCCTGATCGAACTGTTGCTTGGAGATCACGTCCTTTGCCACCAACGGCGTAAAGCGCTTCAGATCAAGTTGTGCTTTGACATTGTTAGCCTCCGCCTGCGCCACTTCGGCCTGGGCCTGGTCCAGCAGCCCCATGGCGCGCCTTATCTGCGCGTCGGATGCCCTGACGTTCGAATTCGCCGACGACAATGCGCTGTAGGATTGAATGTCCGTGACCGGCACGTTCACCCGCGCGGACTCATAATTGGCCTCGGCTGCCTCCAGATTCGCCTCGTCCTGCGCGACCGTTACTTCGTAGTCGTGAGGATCGATCTCGGCGATCACGGTACCGGCGGGGACTTCCTGGTTCTCTCTGATCGGCACATTGATGACGTGGCCCTGGATGCGCGCGCTGATCTGGATGATGTGGCCGCTAACCTGGGCATCGTCGGTGTCTTCGTAGAAGGTGGAGTGCCAGTAGTAGAGCAACGCACCCACTACCAGGACAGCGACGATGAAGAAGAGAATGAAGCTGCGGCGCCGCTTCCTCTCCGGATTCTCGCGCTGCTCCTGATCACTGCCCTGCTGCTGGTTCTGGTTGCCGGCCCTGCCGGACTCCGGATCCTGTTCCGCCACGGTCACTTTCCTCCGAGAAATTCCTGGTATCGCGTGTCCACCACGCCCATCGCCCGTGCCAGGGACAGCTTGGCGACGTTGTGCTGATAAAGACTCGCTACATACTGGCTGTTGGCCTGGGCCACGCTGGCCTGCGCCTGCACCACGGCTAGATTGTCGCTGACCCCGGCGCCGTAGCGCTGCTGCGCATCGCTCAGTGTCTGATTGGCCAGCTCCACATTACTGCGCGAGACCTCGACCTGTTTGGCGGCCGATTCGAGATCGAAGAAGGCATCGCGGATGTCGGCATCGATCTGGCCGCGCAAATCGCTTAACTGCGCCTTCTGGCTATCGAGCTGGGCCTGGGCCTGTTTGGCATCGCCGCGCAGCTTGGCCTCTTCAAACAGCGGGACGCTGGCCGACCCCACTGCATCAAAGGTGCCGTGCGAGTTACCCAGGGTTGGGCCGATATCGCCGTAGTCTCCACTGAAGGAGACGCTGGGATATCGCTCCGCCGTAGCCGCCTTCCGGCTCAGTTCGGCTGCCTTCACCTGCTGCTCCAGCGCCTGCAAATCCTTGCGCGTCGCATACGCGACTTTCAGCGCCTCATCCGGCTGCATGTTCTCGAGCGGCGCGAACGGCAGACGATCTGCGAGCTCAAACTTCTGCTCGAGCGGCAGGCCCACGGCGCGCTCCAGCGCCAGCTTGTCCTTCTCGTGCGCGTTCTGGTCGCGAATGAGGGCCTGCTGCTGTGTCTGGTAATCGACGCGGGCACGCAGCATATCCAACTCGGGCGCGGTCCCGGCTTCATGATTCGCCGTCGCCTGGTCCAACGAGACTTTGGTGGAGGCGACCTGCGCCTCGTCGTTCGCGATGTTGGCCTCATCGGAGATGCAGGCGAGATACGCATAGCCGATACTGAGCGCCACCAGGTTGCGCGCATCGTTCAGCGATAGCTTGCTGGCCTCAAAATCGTGGCGCGAGGCGAGATAGTTGTTCAGCGAGGGCACGCTCAGCAGGGTCCAATCCAGGGTTGCGCGGACATCGGTATACCCATAGGGACCGATGATCGCTGGAAAGCCTGGGATGTTCAGACCCTCTGCCCTGAGATTGGTCTGCTGCACCGATTCCTTCAAGGTGCCGTTCACCGTTGGCAGCAGCTTTTGCAGTTGCTGCAAACGCTGGCCACCAGCCTGGTTGACGTTCTCGCCGGAGAGGATGATGCCCAGGTTGTTTTTCAGACCGGTTAGCACCGCGTCCTTGATGGTGAGCTGCAACACACCGGGTGTCACAGGCTGATTCGCGACACTGCCCTGATAAGCGCTTTGGGGCGGCGCCTGCGGCACTGTGGGCGGCTGCGAGGTCGGCGCGGCAGTCGAGGAGGAGCTGCCACCGAATTGCGCCAGCGCGGGAATGGCCCCTGCCAGGAGCACCAGCAACAGCCTGCCCAATGGCAGCAAGGGCCGGGCGCACATCCCGGGCCTGAACCGCGCTTTCGCGCTTTCACTGTTGTCATTGTGTACAGCCGGGCTCCGCCGGATGTGGCTTTTCTCGACGGAAAAGCCACGCCGCCAGTGGCGCTTCTTCATACACCGACAGTGAAACAGCGTTAGCGAAAAATCCCACATGAGAGTCGCCATTTTGGATGCCAGATCGCTGGCAAAGACTTAAAAAATCAGAAACTTCCGTTGCGGCACAGCCGGAACACCGGCGGCTCCGCTGGCCTGGCCGTCCAGGAAAGGGGAAGCGGAGGAGCTACAGGAACAATCGATGCAATGAGGCGGTTAGTGAGCCGTGGAGTGAACCAGCGAGCTGGCCAGCGAGCACAGCGCAGCACGATAGGCCCCGCCTACATGCGTTTGCGTCCAGGGGTCGCCCGTCGCCTGCTGCAGCAGTTCGGTGGACTCGGCTCCGCTGCGTCCCAGGACCGCACGCATTACGAATACGCTGCGCTCCACCGGCCCGAGTCCCTCCAGCCATTGCCGCATGCGTACGCGACCGCTGCCGGAGAGCAGGACATCCAATTGCTCGCGCGTGATGCCGGCGGCGCTCAGGTCGTCGGTCTCAACGCAGCCGCCCAGGTCAACCGCCGCGGCCGGGTGCATCTGCGCTGCCCGCAACGCGGCCACCCGGGCCAATGCCCGGTGAACCAGGTCACTGGTGGCTGCGCTGCGAGCGGCATCGCCATCGGCGCAGGGATCCATGTCGACGGAGGCAACGGTCTCCTCCACCAGTTTCATTGCTTCGGTCTCATCGCCGACGAAGAGGGCTGCGGTTTGATAGAGCTCGCGGGCGGCGGACTCGATCAGGTCGCTGTCATTGCAGTCGGTACAGTCTGGGTCGGAAATGGCTGTCTGTATCTCGGCCACGGTGCCTCCATTCGCCTGTCATGGCTAAGGTCTGGTCGTTTCTTTCATCCTCAGCCACAGCGGGTCGCCCGTCAACCGCATCGGGTTGAAATGCGTTCGCCGGGGCATGAATGGATTTTCGTGCAGCTTTCACATGCTGACCAGCGAGTATCCTGTATCAAAGGAAGGTCCTCCGGAAACGTCTTCCGCGACGAACGGCTCCTTGTCCCGCCAGCATGACTGCACGACAGCCAAAGCGAGAGCAGCTCTTCTTCAGCCGCGATGAGTCCTGGCTGCGCTTCAATGGGCGCGTGTTGCAGGAGGCGGAGGACCCCAGCAATCCGCTGCTGGAGCGAGTAAAGTTCCTCGCCATCACCGCCTCGAATCTCGACGAATTCGTCGAGATTCGCGTGGCCGGCGTGATGCAGCGCATTGAAGATGGCTATAACGAGGTTGGCCCCGATGGACTGACCCCGGAGCAGACCTTCGACCGCGACACCTCCGAGCTGCGTGCCTTCGTTGAGAGCCAGTATCGCTGCTGGAACAAGTCACTGCGACCGGCGCTGCATGCAGCCGGCATCCGCGTGCTGGACTACAAGGACATGACCGAGGAGCAACTGGAGCATGCCTCGCAGTTCTATCAGCGCGAGGTCGATCCGCTGTTGACCCCGATCACCATCGATCCCGCGCATCCTTTCCCCAGGGTACTGAACAAGGCACTGTGCCTGGCCCTGCTGTTGCGCAGCAAGCGCAAGAGGACTGCAAACGCGGTTCTGGGCGTGGTGACGGTACCCCGAGCACTGCCCCGACTTGTGCCCGTACCATCCGCCGGAGGCACCATCGATTACATCTTTCTCTTTCAGTTGATCGAGGCCAATGCGGCGCGGATGTACCGGGGATACGAGGTCCTTTCTACCGCCGCCTTCCGGGTGACGCGCAACAGCAATCTGTACCTGCAGGAGGAGGAGACACGCTCGCTGCTCGAAAGCGTTCGGACGGAGCTGCACAACCGCCGCAAAGGAGATGCAGTGCGGCTGGAGATCGAAGAGGGCGCCGACCCCGATGTCATCGACCGGCTGCGCGTGAACTTCGAGGTGGATGAATCGCAGGTGGTGCGTACCGATGGCCCGGTGAACCTGTCACGCGTCATGACGCTTTACACCGACACGCCGCGGCCCGATTTGAAGTATCCGCCTTTTGCGCCGCGCGAGCTGCGCTTGAACCGGCACTCCGCAAACATCTTCGAGGAGATTCAGCACCGCGACATTCTGCTGCACCACCCCTACGACTCCTACGACGGAGTGGTGAGCTTCATCGAAGCCGCCGCGGAAGATCCGGCGGTGCTTTCCATGAAGCAGACGCTCTATCGCACCTCGGCAGACTCGCCCATGTTCACGGCGCTCATTGAAGCCGCGCAGTCGAAGGAAGTTACGGTCGTAGTCGAGTTGATGGCCCGCTTCGACGAAGCATCGAACATCCGCTGGGCGCGCAACCTCGAAGACGCCGGCGTGCAGGTCTTTCACGGCATCGTGGGCTTGAAGACGCACTGCAAGCTGGCCCTGATGGTGCGGCGGGATGAGGACGGCGTGACCCGGCGCTACGCCCACCTGGGCACGGGCAATTACAACCCCAACACGGCACGCTTCTACACCGATATCAGCCTGCTGACCTGCGATCCGGCGATCACGGCGAGCATGCAGGCAGTCTTCAATTATCTGACCGCCCATTCTGAGTCGGACGACTACTCGCCGCTGCTGGTGGCGCCGCTTACCCTGGCCGAGCAATCCATTCAATTGATCCGGCGCGAGGCCGAGCACGCGCGCAAGGGCCGGCCGGCGCGCATCATCGCGAAGATGAACTCGCTGCTCGAAAAGTGCATCGTCGAAGCGCTCTATGAGGCATCGCAGGCAGGAGTGGAGATCGACCTGATCGTGCGCGGCATCTGCTCCCTGCGCCCGGGCGTGCAGGGGTTGAGCGAGCGCATTCGTGTGCGCTCTTTGGTCGGCCGCTTCCTGGAACACAGCCGCATCTTCTACTTCGGCAATGGCGGGGAGGAAGCCGTGTACTGCGGCAGCGCGGACTGGATGCCACGCAACCTCTTCGAGCGCTGCGAGGTGCTCTTTCCGGTGAACGATGCGCAGCTCCGCGCACGGCTGAAGGATGAGATTCTGGCCGCCTATCTGGCCGACACGGCGAAGACTCGCGTTCTGGAGTCGAGCGGCGACTACCGGCGCGCGCGGCCGGCGACGGGCAAGGCCGCCTTCTCCGCGCAGGACTTCTTCATGCAGCTCGCCGAAGGGCGCGTAACGGCCGACCAGATACCGCCTCCGGTGGAGATGCGGGAGAGCGCAGCGGTCGTCAAGCCGTCGGCTTCGAAATCGCCCGCGCGCAAGAAGACGAGCCGGGCCGTTTCCCGCCTCTCCGCGGGCGATGGGCCTGCCGCGTCGCGCCCTGAAGCCTGAGCGGCGCATCTGTTGCATCCACTCACGCGAAGCTGAAACACTTCTTTGCAGCCTGCCGAAATCATGGCCGGCGACGCTCTAAAGAGATGCTCAAGGACGATCAGGAATGAGTAGCGTCGGCGAGCAGGGCCTGGAGGAGAGAACGATGGAGCATGACGTTCTTGTCGCGCAGCAGTTCGGTGCGACGGCGGGCGCGTACTTGGAGAGCGTGACGCACGCCACCGGGGAAGACCTGGAGATGCTCGGGGCAGAGTTTGCCGCAGTTCCCGACGCAGTCGTGCTCGACCTGGGGTGCGGTGCCGGCCACGCGAGTTTTGCCGTGGCGCCACATGCCGCGTCGGTAACAGCCTACGATCTGACCTCCGAAATGCTCTCTGTAGTGCAGCGCGAAGCCTCTGCCCGCAGGCTCGGGAATATCACCACTGTCCAGGGCATGGCCGAGGTGCTGCCCTTCGCCGACGCGCACTTTGATCGTGTGATCAGCCGTTACAGCGCGCACCACTGGCATGATGTGCCTGCGGCATTGCGCGAGGTCCGACGCGTTCTGAAACCCGGTGGTCAGGCGTTGCTGGTCGACACCGCCGGAGGCGAGACTCCACTGCTCGACACGCATCTGCAGGCGGTCGAGATCCTGCGCGACCCGTCGCACATCCGCGACTTCAGCACGCGGGAGTGGCTGGCCCTTTTCCGTGAGGCAGACCTTACCGCGAGCGTGCGTAAGGAATGGCCAGTGAAGATCGAGTTCTCCAGTTGGGTCGAGCGGCAGCGCACGTCACCAGAACGCGTGGCGGCCATTCACGCGCTGTGGGGCGCGGCGCCGGACGAGGTACGCGACTTCTTTGAAGTGCAACCCGATAGTTCGTTCACCCTGCAAAAGGTGTTGATCGCTGCCTCCCGTTAGCGCGAGCTGCGTCGTGCGCCGCTGCCGCTACACTGAAGTTTGCTGCGCTTCCTTCACACACTGCTGCGGTATTGGCATCTCCTTAGCCTGGATGCGCCCACCGTGGCTGCGCTGTGGTGCTGGGCCTTTGGCCGCGCGGCCCGGCTGTGGCTTGCTCCCTGGCTTCCCGTCGCACTCGCACTCGGCACATGGTTGTTTTATGTAGCGGACCGGCTGCTGGACGCGCGGCTCTCCCCCGCGTCCTCACTGCAGGAGCGGCATCGCTTCCATCATTGCCATCGGCGATGGTTCCTTGGCGTCGCGGCTCCGGTAGCCCTGGCTCTGGCGCTGCTCGTCGCACGCATGCCACGTTCCCTGATCGCGGATTACTGCGTTCTCGGCGCGCTCTCGCTTCTTTACCTGGGACTGGTGCACCTGCCTGCACGGGCACAGGGCAAATCGTTGCGCTATTTTCCCAAGGAGTTCGTCGTCGCGCTGCTGTTTGCGGCGGCCTCCGCGCTGCCCGCCTGGGACGAGGCTCGCCGGCGCTCGATGGGGATGCCACGGCATCATCCACTGCTGCTGCTCTGTCCAATTTTTGCCGCCCTCTGCTGGCTGAACTGCGTCGCCATCGAGGACTGGGAGCGGCACCGCCGCGGTTGGCGCATCCAGTGGCTGGCGGTGCTGACGATTGCCGCCAGTTCCGCCGCACTCTTCGAGCTGATGACCCGACCGGCGCGCTGGCTGGCCGTCGCTGCCATTCTGAGCGCCATGATTTTCCTGGCGCTCGACCGTTCCCGACTGACTGCCACGGGACGGCGCATCGCAGCGGATCTTGCCCTGCTGACTCCCCTGATCCTGCCAGTGGCGGCGCGGTTGACGCGATGAGCCGGCCTGCCAGATTCGGTCGTCTGGCCCGGGTCTATCGCTGGATGGAATACTTTAGCTTTGGCCTCTATCTACAACGATGCAGGATGTTACGCATTACGGAGATGACCGTCTGCCGGCGCGTCCTGGTGTACGGCGACGGCGATGGACGGTTTCTTACGGAGCTGGTACGGAGCGCACCCGGGATGCGGATCGCAGCAGTCGATGTGAGCAGCGGAATGCTTCGCCAAGCTACGAAGCGGCTGCCTTCGGAGGCGCTGGCGCGGCTAGTACAGGCGGACGCACTCACTTGCGAGGTGTCAGCGTTTCCAGAGGCCCCCATTGACCTGGTCGTCAGCCACTTCTTTCTCGACTGCTTCGACGAGGAGGAGCTGTCCACACTGTTGGCGCGCGTGAATGCCGCGGTAGGCGAGGGCGCGGTATGGGTGGTATCCGACTTCGCCATTCCGCCCCAGCCCGTAGCTCGGCAATTGGGGCGGCTGGTTGTCGGCGGCCTTTATCTGGCCTTTGGGCTGTTGACCGGGCTCAGGACGCGGCGGCTGCCGGACCACGGACGGGTGATGCGTGAGTGTGGCTGGAGACTCGAAGATCGGCGGACTCTGCTGCTGGGGTTGCTGGCGAGCGAGCGCTGGCGACGGTTGCTATCCCATGAATGACAGAGAGCAATCGATGAATATGCCAAGCAACGCAGAGGCGAGGCTGGCGCCATCCCACAGAAGATGATCGCGCCTTTTCTCAATTCCGGTACTCCTCCCCTACGCTTGGGCGGCTTTCCCGGCACTCCGCCGGATGTCCTGCCCGATCCGTACCCGCCGCCAGATCCGGAGCCGGACGGCCCGGGCTTTCCCGAACCCGATCCCGATCCTGCGCCGCTCGATCCGGATCCGAAGCCGGTTCCAGTGAACCGGGAGTAACTGGCTACTGAGCCTTTGTCTTCTTCGCCACATCGGCGGGCAGCGAGCTATTCCGGTTCTTGAGCCATTCCAGCGACACGCTCTGGCCTGCCTTTTTGGCGGGCTGATTCTTGAGACTCGGCATGTAGATCTCCAGACCGGCCTGCGCCGTCATCCGCGTATCCCCGCTCACCAACTGGTTTTGATAGTTCACCAGGTCAAGATCGAACCACGGCTCGTTGGCTGCGTCGATCATGGTCAGGTCGGCGTGGTGCATGGTCAGCTTGCCGAAATTGAGAGCGCCGTTCCGGAAGCGTAGAAAGTTATGCCACTGCGCCAGTTTTGTTAGATCGTTGGGCGCATTGCCGTAAATTACTTCAATGTCCGGGACCTTCACCCGCACGGTGGTCAACTGTCCGCGAATGTGCGGCGGCGGCAGCAGCTTTTCCGTGTCGAAGATGATGTCGTTGCCGGAGATGGTTACACCCGGCACGTTCGTGGAGTGCACCAAGTCGGAAAGCTTGACGTCCAGGGTGCCCAGCAATCCCTTCACCGGAACCTTTAGGAGCGAGATGTGCTGCACGTGCAGGCGTACGAGTCCGTTGGGCGTCGCTGCGAGTGACCCCAGAATTTCGATGGGTAGCGGAACCACCTTCTTCACCGTGCCACGAATCTTGACCAGCTCGCCCTCGGGCTGAATGTCAATGTTCTTAAGTGGCGTGTCCGTCGCGGCAGTGGAGTTGAGGTATTTGCAGATGTCGCCGATATTGGCGTGAATGACGCCCTTTTCGATCTGCAGGATGAAGGAGTCCGGCTCATCGAAGGAGGGGTTCACGTTCTGCTTCGTTCGGACCATCAGGCCGGAGATCCAGACGATGTAGATGCGAAAATCCGGCCCCTTGCGGAGCATGATGTTGTGGGCGTAAACCAGCGTCGGCGCAAGGTCATCGCCGGCCGGGGTTTGCGAGCCAGGTGTGAGCGAGGCGACGTTCCCTGAAGAATTTCCAGCCCCGGAAGAGGCATGCCGTCGCATGGCAAACCATCCCAGGAAGCAGCCGAGAAGCAGGGCGACGATAATGGCTGCGATTACAGAAAAGCGTCGTGCAACGTTCACCGGCTCATTTTATCGGGTCAATCTACTTCCCCAGTGGAGCAAATAGGGCTGAGTGCACTGCGCCATCGCGCTGGCTTAAGCCGAATTGTTACAATGAGGTTACAGAGTCCAGCGAGCACGTCTCGCAGGTACCGATGATCCTTCTATGATCCTTTACATTCTTCGTCATGCCAATGCCGGTGCCCGCCGGCGCAATCCTTTGCTCGACCGTAAACGTGGCCTGGACAAAGAGGGCAAGCAGCAATGCCTGCTGATTGGCGCGTACCTAAACGCGATCGGCGTGAGTTTTGACGCGATCGTCTCGAGCCCGCTGAAACGCTCGCTGCAGACCGCCTCACTCGTGGCAACGGAGATCGGCTTTGAGCAGAAGATCGCTGCCGATGCGAGCCTGGAGCCGACCGGCAAATTCGCCGACTTCGAGACCATGCTAGGAAAACACGCCGGCCAGGAGATCGTCCTGGTGGTGGGCCACAATCCGAATCTGGCACAGTTCGCCGGCGCGCTGATCTCGGCACAGCGTGGCTCACGGGCCAATCTGCGGCTGCGCAAGGGAGCTCTGGTACGCATCGATGTGAGCCGGCGTCCCGCGCAATTGTTGGGTTTGGTCGATACCAGGGCGCTGCGCCAGTTTCAGGCGAGCGTGGCGAAGAGCTCGCGACGGAAGACCTCGCGGAAGTAGTCGGCTTCTTTGCGCAGCGACCACAACTCCAGCTCCGCCCCGGTGCGGCCCGGCTGAATCTGCAACGCCACACGCTTCGGATAGGCGCGGGCGGTCACGCGCAGCACATCGCTGGCGCGATCCTGATTGAGCGCCACGGCCAGACGCAGCAGCACGATGGCGCGTTTCACATGCTCGTGGTCGGCGACGGCGATGTAGCGAAAGGCACGATCCTGCGGAGCCGGCCGTGACTTGCCCAGATAGCGCGCAATGCCGGAGACGATGGAGCGCTGCTGCGGCGTGAATCCGTAGAGCTCAGAGCCGGCGATCACATATTGCGTATGGCGGTGGTGGCCCTGGTAGTTGATGTACTTGCCCACATCGCGCATCATGGCTGCGGCTTCCAGCCATTGACGGTAGTCAGGTGGCAGGCCATGCACGGCTTGCAGATCGCGAAAGAGTTGCGCCGCGTGGGCGCGAACCGGCTCGGCCTGTCGCGGGTCGACACCGTAGCGCTTGCAGGTGGCGAGCACGCTCTCCCAGCGGTCGCGCTCGAATTGCTGATGCGCGCTGGTGCGTGCGTCCTGCTCGGCCAGCATCTGGGCGAGCACGCCGTCGCGTAGCCCAAGATCGGAATAGCGAAAGCCGGCGAGTCCGAGGTGCTCCAGCAGCTCGGCATAGACTTCCGCGCCGGCCACGATGATCTCCGCCCGGCGCGGGCCTACACCGGGCAGCTTGCTGCGCTCCTGGTTGTTCATCTTTGGCAGCTTCGTGGCAAGGCGGCGCAGAGCGCGCGTTTCTGCAGTGCGGGCAATCTGTTTCGAGCGCGTGGCCGGCCGGTCCCCGGATTTCGCGACGATGGCGCTGGCCTGAACCAGAGCGGCGGCGGTGCCGGAAGTGGCAATGACCGGCACACGCGATAACCCTGCGAAGCGCCTGCCCGCACGGCTCAGCTCGCGGCGGATCAACCGCTTCATGCTCGCGATATCTTCGGCCGCCGGCGGGTCCAGCTCGTGCAGAAACTCCTCCGTCAGGCGCACCGCGCCCAGCGGCAAGCTCATGGTCTCGACGATGCGCCTGCGGTCCGACAGCGTGATCTCGCAGGAGCCGCCGCCCAGATCGACCAGCAGGCAGCGCCCCCGCGTGCCCGCTTCGCGCATGACCCCGCGATGGATGAGCCGCGCCTCTTCCAGGCCGGAGATGATTTCCAGGTCCCAGCCCGTCTCCGACTTCACCCAGGCGACGAAGGCCTGCGCGTTGCGCGCATCACGCAGCGCAGCGGTGGCAACGGCGCGCACACGGTCCGCGGCTGCCTGCTGTACCGCCTTGTAGAAGCGCTTGAGAGCGCGCAGCGTGCCGGCCATCGCATCCGGCGAGATCATGCCGCTCTCAAAGACACTGGCGCCCAGCCGCGTGACCTCGCGGTCTTCGTGCATCACTTTGAGGCGATGGTTTTCGATGCGGGCGATCTTCAGCCGGCAGGAATTCGATCCGACGTCGATCGCAGCGAGGGTCTGCATTCTGCGCATGGAACCTAACATTAACCTGATTTGTTCTACGGGACACGCGGCGAGCGAGCGCGGCGCGGCTGCAGGGCCCTCCACTCGCCAACGAAGCGTCGCCCCATCGTTGTGGTCACGCGCAGAGCATGCGCGTAGGCATGCTGCGCGCGAGCTTCGAGCTCAGCCTGCAGCGACGTACCGTTCTTCCCCAGAGCTTCCTGCGCCTCTTCCGCCACAACGGACCAGTCGTGCCAGTCGCCGATGGCGTCTTGCACGCGTTTAACGGCTTTCGCCATTGCTACGGCTGCCGGATCGCTGTCATCCGCCTCCGCCACATAACGTGCCTTCTTCGCGCCCTTGCGGAAGTCATGCAGATTTTCCTTATCGAGGAGCGGCATAGCGTCCATGAGCCGCAGATAGTCCTCCAGCGCCAGGCGAACCGCCGGCCGATGCGCGCGACGCAGAATGGAGCGGCGCTTTCCAATGGCGGTCAGGAAGTGCTGCTCGGCATCGAGCAAGCGCTGTGCGTGATCGTTCA